>CAZKMC010000345.1:1248-2978 GCA_964553485.1 uncultured Comamonadaceae bacterium | reverse complement strand
CGGAACAAGGCACGAAAATCTGTGCTATTGGCAGAGCAGACATACACGTATTCCGGGTTGGCTGGAGTCACAGCTATCACCATGCGGGTTCCTTGCTGAATTCCGTTGTTGACGTAATCCCAGTTCAAACCATTGTCAACACTCTTATAGAAGCGTCCTTGTCCTGTTGCATAAACGATTTGAGAGTCGCCTGGCTTGAATGCCAATTCTTTGTAGTTGATTGTGTTTGAACTTGTCAGTTCCCAGGTGACCGCGCCATCTTCTGATCGAAAAATACCGTCTGCAGTGCCTGCAATGAGAACTTCTGGATTGATGGGGTCAATTAGCAAATCTCCCACGGAAAGGCTTTCCATTCCATCGTTTGCAAATTCCCATGTCAGCCCACCATCAATTGATTTCATTACTCCCATTCCTGGGGCATCTCCGGCATCCCGGTCGCCAGTTCCAATGTATACGATTGACGGATCGGCCTGATTGAAAACGATTGCAGACACGCCTAGCGTAGGGAGCACATCTGTGTTCGACACCCAATTTTGTCCGCCGTCATAGGTCCTCCATAGACCACCCGCAGGTGCACCACAAAAGATAGTTAGAGGATCTGTTGGATGGAAAGCTACAAAATTGACTCGCCCAACTCCGCTGATGTTATCTCTGTCTGTGTTTTCGTCTAGGATTGGACCTAGTGGCATCCAATTCCCACTAGGTGAGCGCTGGGCTTGTATATTGAGGACATCCTCATATCTACGCTGGATCTCTTCACCACTTAGCCAGTTTCCATTTTCGTCAATGCGGGTAGCCATAAGTGCTTCCCAACGTTTGAATGGTTTCCATCCGCTACCTTTTGTAATTTCTCTTCCCTCCCACCGACTTTCAAAAAGTGCTTGGACATCATAAAAGTTCAGTGATGGATCCTGCATCAGAACAGACCAATCCGGATCATCGGCTGGAGCGCTGGACGCAGATTCAAACATGATTTGAGCAGAAAGTGATTGAGTGGCACAAAGGGCCAATAAGAGATATAAATAGCGCATGAGGATTATTTAGGAGCCATAAAGTTACACCGTTCGTTCTAAACGATATCACATGAATTATACAAACCTCTATTTGTGATGTTCAAACACGTCAAAAAGAATAATGTATCTTGCGCCAATGCGAAAAAAGCAAGTCACTGTCATTGGTAATTATGATGCCACACCAGAGCAATTTGAGCTTGGAGTTCAAGTAGGTGAGCTACTGGCCTCACTAGATTTGATCACTATCACAGGTGGAAGAACAGGACTAATGGAAGCGGTGGCAAAAGGAGCTTTTGAAGCAGGCGGAATGACCGTAGGCATCTTGCCGTCTGAAGACATGAACGACGGTAACAATTTCAATACGGTTACAATCCCATCTGGGATTGGATATGCAAGAAACAGCATGAATGTATTGGCGGCTGATGCAGTAATCGCAATCGGTGGAGCTGCAGGCACACTCAGTGAAATGGCGTTTGCATGGAGCTACCGCAGACCAATTATATCCTTTGTAGGTGGCGGCGGCTGGGCAGATGCGCTTGCAGGGAAACAATTGGACCATAGACACGAAGAGCCCGTAGACGCCGCTCATGATCTGGAGGAACTCAAAGCCCATCTAGTTCGTATTCTGGAATTGTAATCATTGTTAAGATTAAAAGTAGCTCTTAAGCCCCTGTTGGCAGCAGTAAAGGTAGTAGGCGACAGAATTAAGCTTGCTAT
>CAZKMC010000345.1:0-1238 GCA_964553485.1 uncultured Comamonadaceae bacterium | reverse complement strand
CAGCAGTAAGGATTGGAAGCTCTTGGGATGAATTATGTTACCTCCCTAAAATGAAACACCCGGCGAACTCCATCTTGAATGCTACGCTCTCCCACATACCAAGCACCCGATGAATGTCGCAAATAGACCGTGCTTAATCTTGAACCGTACCCATCCATGTTCACTTTCAAAGCAGAAAGAGCAAGTTCCATTTCTTCTCCAACCCCGGTTTCTGGTAACTCATTCAACGGATATTTGTGTTCATCATCCAAAGCATCAAATGCCTCATGAATA
Source organism: uncultured Comamonadaceae bacterium (assembly GCA_964553485.1). Lineage (GTDB taxonomy): Bacteria > Bacteroidota > Bacteroidia > Flavobacteriales_D > Sanyastnellaceae > CAZKMC01. The sequence goes on along the minus strand of CAZKMC010000345.1, from coordinate 965 downwards.
AAGCTAATTGGATCTCCCAAGGAGGAATCCATTCGGTTTTGGAGCCATGATTTCAAACATTCTACTTTTGGCCATGGAGTATCGAGAAAAGCATTACTAAGTCCATGAATGCCGGTCTTCAGTGAATGCAAGTGATGATCTACGTTGCTATAAACATGAACTCCATGCGCATCGCCCCATAACAGGTTAAAACCGTTGAAGGCATTCCATTGATCATCTTTGGGTTCTTCGATCTTAAACGATTTCTTCAGAACTCCATCTAAGACCAAAGTGCCGCGCGTAGGTGCTTCGCGCCCAAAATATTTTGGATCACGAAAATTGGTGAGCATGGCAAATCTGCCATTGTTGGACACTCCCGCCCAGGTTCCACCAGACAAAAGATCCTTACCCGCCAACAAGCCCTCTTCAGTCTCCCACCAATGCATGAATTTGGTTTTTCGACTGAGAGATTCATCTCTGTTTGCCACAACTATGATTGGCCATTCAAGTTCGGGTTCTATTCGAAAAGCTAAAGTGCACATGCTGACAAAATAACGACATCAATCATGGTTTTTGTTCAAAGTGGCAGAAAGAAATGTCACCGTCTCGACATTCTGTCAGCAATCACGGACTGGCACATCCATTGAGGTCTGGGAGTTACTTGAATTTTAAATTTCAAAAAACCATGCAACAAGGCAGCATTAACGTTCAAACGGAAAATATCTTTCCGATCATCAAAAAATTCCTGTACTCAGATCACGAAATCTTTCTGAGAGAGCTCGTTTCCAATGCAGTTGACGCCACTCAAAAGGTGAAGACATTGAAGAACGTTGGAGAACTCAAATACGACCTTAATAAATTGAGAGTTGAGGTTATCCTGGACAAAGCAGCGGGTACTCTTACTGTGCGCGACAATGGAATCGGAATGACTTCTGAGGAAATTGATAAGTACATCAATCAAATTGCGTTCTCTGGAGCTGAAGAGT
>CAZKMC010000344.1:2293-2984 GCA_964553485.1 uncultured Comamonadaceae bacterium | reverse complement strand
GCATACATGGTGCTACGCATAGTCCCTTCGCTGAACAAAAGTTCTGCTTCTCCCATCGCCATTTCTTCTTCCATGCTAAGTTTTTTGTTGTTAGCACGTTTCCACACAACATTGTTTCCATCTCTGTTCTCAAGAATTTCGTCTATAAATTCGGGAACTGCGGAAACAAGTTTCATTATTTTTTTAGCGCGTTGTTTTCCGCCTGAAATATCCAGCACCTTGCTGGCTTCTTCGAGTTCAGCTCCAAACATTGCTCCAATTGAATTTATGTCTTCTCCGTAAGATTCATCTGAAACATTATTTTCATTCGGGGAAATAATTTCTGCGCTAAAGGAAGGTAGATTCAACGACTCTTTCCGACGACTTCTCAAGGCGTCTGTAAATCTTCCAAACTCATAAGAAGACTCAACATGATCTTCAACAAGAAGTTTGCCATCAAGAGGGAATTCGGAATTAAAATCTATTGCATCATTGAACATGCCGCCGTTTTTGCGAGAAGCGAAATCGTACATCTTTCTGATGTCGCTATACTCAGAGCCACCCATGCCATGAATCTTTGCCAGTGCAGGCGTAATAGGACGAATGTTCCCATTTACATCTATGTCAACAAGAACAGCCTCTCCTAGATACACCTCTACGCCAAACTCATTATATGAATACCTTCTTCCTTCTATGGACTCCGCGACAGAGG
>CAZKMC010000344.1:1551-2283 GCA_964553485.1 uncultured Comamonadaceae bacterium | reverse complement strand
TCATGATGCTCTCGCCAAGAGGCATCTTCTCTGCGCCTCTGGCAAGATCAGATCCCATAGCAGACCCAACATCTTGAGGTGCAGAAAAAATCATTGAATCGATTCGCGGGCGAATAAGCCAATGAACGCCTGCGCCAAGTGCCAAGCTTCCCGGCCTCGCGCCAATATGACCAGCCTCTCTTGGATGCATCTCTTGGGATGGATTAAAAGAGTACGCACTAAGTTTGAGGCGTTTGCCTTCTTTTGTGTTCGATCCCTCAAATAACATTTGAAAATCTTTATCAGACCGCAAGTTCAATTTCGCGCTACTATTATATGCGCCAACATTGCTGATCAAGACCTCACCTTTGTCATAAAAGTCTTGAGGATTATAGACGATACCGTGAATCTTCATAAATTCAGATATCCGAGCATGTATAAGGTGAGATCTTTCAATATTACCGATAACGCCAACGCCAAGGCCGAAATGCTCGTTCACATATACAGTAATATTTTTTGCCAACTCACCGAGCATCGCAATCCACTCGTCTTTGGTAAATGTCTTCTTCCCTTTCAGTTGCATCAATGTACGAGCATCCATTAACTCGTAATCCTGAAGGTCTTTGTTTCGAAGCTGGCCTATCTTTGCCGCAAATCCAATTGGGTATGGAGCAACGTCAACGGCGGTCTTTCTGCCGTAAAACTCAACAGGAACACTTACGCGAGCAGCAGCCTGTTTAGGTGCATCCAATA
>CAZKMC010000344.1:0-1541 GCA_964553485.1 uncultured Comamonadaceae bacterium | reverse complement strand
CATTGCTTGATCGGGCTTGCCGTCCCACGTTTCCGTAACCTTGCCATCATGATCCTTGTGATACTTGTAATTTCCGAGAAGGGTCTTGCCGTCATAGAGGGCAAAGCCGCGCTCATAACGAGTATCGGCATTCTTTTCTTCGAGATACCCTCTGGAATAAATTCCACTAAGAGTTGTTCCGGGAGCGGGAACAAGGACGCCTGCAACATTTCGTGATCCAAAGTCAGGATCAACAAGCTTGGGTTTAAAAGAGTACCAACGCCTTGCGTCCTTGTACTTCTTTTTCAATGCCATTTCAGCACGAGGAACAGAGCGAACGCCGTCAAGCTGGAAGTCCATATCCATCAAGGCCACGCCCTTTTCCGGATTCCTGTAAATGTTCAACCCTTGTGCCGCATAAGCCAAGCTTCCAGTAAGAGCAGCGTCAATGTTGATATCCTTCAGACCGATAATAAAGTCGTGTACCCAAAGCGGATATTCTTCTTCGTTAAATTCAAGAAGCACCTTTCCTTCATCTGGATTTCTCTGTATCCCAAAGCTGGTATTGCCATGTGTTTTACTTATTACATCAAGAGCTTTTTCGAGTTCATTCTTGTGTGCTCCAAACCATTTTAATAAGTAGTCAATGAGACTATTGATCAGATTGCGGAGAGCACCACTCTTGGTATCTTTTGCAGATTTTACTATCAGGGCGTTTTCTATTTCGGTCTGAAATGAAATTAAAGCTTTGAGGGTAGGAGCTTCGCTCGGATGGAAGTGACGAAACCACATTAAGCTAAGGATGTCAGAAGATTGCTTAATGAACTTTTCTGGATTCACATCTGCGCCAACAAGATACTTTCCTGCGGTACTAAACAAGTCTTCAATACTTCCATCAGCAGGCATATTGTCTAATACAAGGACGCCATTGTTCTGCATGAAGTTAGTTAGCTGCTCTGTAAAGCGGGAAGATTTGACTATTGCGGATACAGACAACTCGAAGACTTCTTCGCCATTAACGTCAAAGTCCAAAAAAGAAGCACTGAAAGATGCAGAAGAAGCTTCTTCTTTTTTGTAAGATTCACCTAAAAAATTGCTTTCATCTAAACTATTAACGACTGTTTCTCTGCCCTCGATTGCCTCCCCGTATTCACTTGCATCATTAACAAGATTCAAACTGTAAGAAGTGTCGTTTTCAGTAGGCTCTTTTTTCTCAGAAGCTTTTCTTTTTTGTATTTCAAGAGATTTCAAATAGTATTTAACAGTAACGTCTGCGACTAATTGGGTCATCTCCTTGTTGTTGCCGTTATCATATATTGCCTTTCTTGCCTGAGCTTGTTCAAGAGGCATAGACCCGAAGTTGAGTTCATCAATGATAGTATCTTTGGGGGCTTGGTCACTTTCAGAAGTGACTAAGCCTAGCGACTCAAGAGCAGCATTGTTTATCCTATTCTCATAGTCGGCAAGTGATTCACCTTCATTCTGAAGCAAGACAGTGTGCTGATATTCATGCTCAAGAACGAATTCAAGCCAATCCTGAGAGGTAGCAAAGTCAACAGGCA
>CAZKMC010000343.1:0-2984 GCA_964553485.1 uncultured Comamonadaceae bacterium | reverse complement strand
ATGTTCTGACTAGTGGAAATGCCAAGTTAATTGAGGATTGGCGTTTTGAGCAATCTCTAGAGCGGACGCGGACGAGAAGACCAGATTTACTGGAAGATTCGAGAGATAAAAAAGGTCGGAAAAAATAAAATTTAGGCATCTCCTTTTAAAATAATATTCGTAATATTGCACTCCATTTTGGAAAGCATAAGCCCCCGTACCATGGACAAGTTGAAAGAGATAGTAAGTAAATTGGTTGATCAGAAAGAACTTCCTGATTTCTCAGCCGGAGATACCATCACGGTTAGTTATAAAATTAAGGAGGGTGCCAAAGAGCGTATCCAGCAGTTTCAAGGTGTTGTTCTTCAGCGTCGTGGAAGTGGACATACTGAAACCTTTACCGTACGCAAGATTGCAAGTGGTGTAGGTGTTGAGCGTATCTTCCCTATCGGTTCTCCATTCATTGATGAGATCGTTGTGAACAAGCGTGGAATGGTTCGTAGAGCACGTATCTATTACTTGCGTGGGCTTACAGGAAAAGCGGCTCGTATCAAAGAGAAGCGCATTTTCAAAACAGCAAAACCGTAATCTAAGATTACCTCAAAATATTAGAGACCAGTCTTTTCAGGCTGGTCTTTTTTTATGCCTTATTTTTCGGAAGATGATACTTGAAATCTGTTGTACGTCTGTGGAAGATTGCCTAGTTGCCACAACAGCTGGAGCACACCGGGTTGAGCTTTGTATTGACTTAAGCGTGGGTGGGCTCACGCCCGAGGAGAGTTTGATCCGAGACTCAATGGCATGTGGTTTACCGGTAATGGTGTTGATCCGTCCACATGCGCGTGGGTTTGTCTATACCGATGACCAACAACAACTGATGCTGCAACAATGTAGCATGGCCTTAAATGCAGGCGCTTCAGGACTCGTGATTGGAGCGCTCACACCAGAGAACGAAATTGACGGAGATTTTATGGGAACCATCCGCAAGACCTTCCCCGATACACCCCTCACATTTCACCGGGCCATAGATGAGACAGTTAATATTGAATGGTCGTTCAACTACCTTATTGAGCTTGGTTTTGAACGAGTACTTTGTTCTGGGGGCACTGACCATGTGACCACAGGAATACCAACCCTGACAAGGCTTAAGGAGAAATATGGACAAGACATCGCTATCCTTGCAGGTGGAGGTTTACGCTCTACCAATGTGCTTGCAGTTATGGCATCTGGGGTTGTCGAAATCCATACCAGTGCGCGTACCATCTCAACTGGCCATGCGTTCTCTGACGTCGAAGAAATAAAGAAGATCCTAACCCTTATTTCGCAGCCTCGTAACGAATAATTCTCGCTTCAGGATCTTTCAATCGTGTTTGCAACCACCTCTTCAATTGAGTTTCGTTGCTCCGAATTTCTTCAGGGATCATTTTACTCGGCCACTGAATCAGGAGTGTGGGAATCGTATCAATTCCATGGTTGAAATCTGTTTCAGCCAAGCGTGCAAAAGCGAGCTGTTCAATTTCAGGAAACAGCATCTTCACCTCAGCGCTGATATTTGGGAAAGGTGCTTCAGAGTAACTCATTAGACTCAGTGTTTTCTCCAAGTCAAGAATTTTCTGATCTTTTTCGCTAAGCATGCTTTGAAACATGTTTCGGTTCATTTCCAGTGACTGCGTTTCGCTTTCGGATTTGAGTGCATCTATGGCCTGCGAATAATCACGCGGTTCTCGGATGTCTAGCGTGCAATTATCCAATGAGTTCTCTTGACGCAAACGGTCGAAATTATTTCGCATCTCATCGCTCAAGGGATCACCCATCAAAGCAATCTTGATGACTGGGTATTCCTTGTGGTAGAGGATTTTCGCATCCCCTACGATATAAGTATTGGTAGGCTCCAAAGTGGTCTCAACTTCAGCGATGAACAACCTGGCGTTGCGATCGAAAAATGAGTTTTGAAGGACATCGTAAAAAATAAACCCACTCGGCACCACCGTAATGAAGAGGAATAAATAGATCAATTGCTTAATCCTTTTTTCGCGTGCTGGATCTAGAAATTCCTTGACGGGAAAGCGCATGTACTTGATGTACAAGTAAGTAGGCAGAGCAATGAACACCGAATTGATAAAGAACAGGTATAGGGCACCAAGGAAGTAGTCCCATTGCAACGTACCCAGGCCAAACCCTACTGTACATAAAGGAGGCATGAGTGCGGTTGCGATAGCCACACCAGGAACCACATTGCTTTTAAGGGATCTCGACCCCGCAATGATTCCGGCCGCACCGCCAAAGAAAGCTACGGCGATGGCCAGCAAAGAAGCCGTTTTTCGGTCCTCCAGTTCTATATTGATTTCTGGAGTTGGAACAATGGCGAAGTACAAAGCTGAGATTAATATACTGATGACAATGGCAACTGCAAAATTCTTTAGCGACTTAATGAGCAAGTCCCAATCGTTGATACCAGCTGCTAATCCCACTCCCAGAATTGGCCCCATCAATGGTGAGATAAGCATGGCACCGATGATGATTGGAATATTCCCTACGTTGAGTCCCACGGAAGCAATTAGAATCGCGCACAAAAGAATCCAAACTGCGTGTCCCCGAAACTCTACATCCGATCTAATTCCGGCAACGGTCCCTGCCTTATCGACTCCATTTTCTAAACTAATGATGTCTAAAATAAACGCCCACAGTCGTTGCCAAAGGCTTTTAGCCGTCTCCTTTATTTCTTCCTTTTGCTCCTCGAGCTCTTCTTCCGAAGGCCCCTCATCTGGCGTCACATTCTGATCATCAACCATGGTGGATATTTTGGTCTAAACTACAATAATTGACGTTATTAGGGGAAAGTGGAAAATGGAAAATGGAAGGTTGGAATGTTTCAAGTTCCAGGTTTCAAGATTGGATGTTGAAGGTTGAAAGTTTGTGTCTTTTAAACCCAATCAACAAAGACCAAAATACAAGCCCCAGAGGGGCGGATTATCAATAGCCCGGTCCGCTAGGGCCGGGGGTGA
>CAZKMC010000342.1:0-2992 GCA_964553485.1 uncultured Comamonadaceae bacterium | reverse complement strand
TTGGTAATGCAGAATGGTTTTACCCACTGTGCAAACTATAATTTCTTGTCCGTCCTTTTCAGCTATGTACATCTCATAAGAAGACGAGCCCGGAGGAGTCTTTAATTGCCAGGGATTTTCTTTTGTACGCTTTTCCATAGGTGATAATCTTAGTCTTCTAAAGGTAGTTCATCTGGATCAATGTGAGTTTTGGCAGAGCTTTCCACCAACCTATTGATCTCCTCAAGCTCCCCTTTTGTCAAATCTCGCCACTTACCTTCCGGCAGGTCCAACTCCACGTTCATAATGCGCACTCTTTTGAGGCGGGTGACCTCGTAGCCCAGGTATTCGCACATGCGTCGAATTTGACGGTTAAGGCCCTGTGTGAGAATAATCCTGAACTTGTTCTTGCTCAATTGTTTGATATCACAATCTCTAGTAACGGTGTCGAGAATAGGAACACCGTGGCCCATTTTATAGACAAATCGATCATCGATTGGTTTGTCCACTGTTACGATATATTCTTTCTCATGGTTGTTTCTAGCTCGCAAGATCTTGTTGACGATGTCTCCGTCATTAGTGAGGAAAATCAAACCTTCACTAGGTTTATCCAGCCTACCAATTGGGAAAATACGCTTGGGGTAATTGATGTATTCAATGATGTTGTCTTTTTCCACTCGGGTGTCTGTGGTACAAACGATTCCTACAGGTTTGTGGAAAGCAAGATAAACCGGTGCTTCGTCTGAAATATTGATTGGTTTTCCATCTACTTCAACCACATCTCCGGGCATTACTTTGGTACCCATTTCCGGTACCACTCCATTGATGCGGATACGTCCTTGATCCAAGATCTTATCTGCAGCTCTTCTTGAGCAGTAGCCTGCTTCACTGAGGTATTTGTTGATCCGTATGCCGTTGGTTTCTTCCATAGCTCGAGAACGAGAGCTCAAAAATAATTAATTCGTCTTGCTCTGTTGAACGTTTAACAACATCAACTTTGCTATTTGTCCAGCTCTTAGCATGGCTTCATCTGCTTTTGGTCCCACAAAAAATTCCTGAACTGTGTTTTTCCATAAGCGTATCCATCGATCGAAGTGCTTTGATTCCAAGGGGCTCTTCTGATTCAAAGTAATGTGCTTGTGCATTGGGTTGCCTTCATAACCGTCCTCTCCAAGAAGCGTGGCAGACCAAAAGTTATACATGATCGGCATGTGTTTTTCCCAATTCAGTTTTACTACGTCAGTGAAAAAATGACTGATGACCTCATCTGCAAGCACCTTTTTGTAAAATTCATCGACAAGCAGCTCAATGTCTTGACGTTCTTCGATGTCATACATGATAAAAGATGGTGAATTGAAGTGAGGTATAGTTAAGCCGTGTCGCCTTCTGCAAATGTCTTAAAATCTTTCATGAATTTGAGCGACTGTTTTTTGAACGTGCCCGGCATAAGTTTGGTCATCAATTTCATGAATCCACTGCACCTGAATTCGTTATGTGACCTCCAAAGCGTGGTGTTTTCATGGATTTCTGAAAAGTAGTTTTTCACTTCATTCCATACTCCTTTGGTCTCATAGCTTCCAGAAAACTCATCAGGCAAATCTCGTTTTACCACCGTTTCAATCATGTCGATTGTTCTTTTCGCCATCTCATACTTGATCGCAGACTTTGCCCCAACTTCGCCCGGCACGCCGTTCAAATGTTCAAAGCTCACGAGACCCGGTTGCCAGTGTTTCATATTGTCTGGATTATCAAACAGCTCAATGACTTTCTTTCTAGGCAAGTCAATGGTTATTTCCAATTAGTATTTCATAGTCCAATTTGAAGTTTTGAGCACATCAATTGACTTCGAATTTAGGCACTAGAAATTAGAACCTGTTCTTGAGTAAACTCCAGAATACAAATAGGCCATGGGTCAATGAGCTAAGTCTGTTTAGCTGTTGAATTGTTCTACTAGTTTTAGGACTGCGTTCCGAGGAAGTTTGACTTGGGTTGAGACCTTGATTGCTTCACAAGTGTCTCAGAAACAAAGAACTTCCCATCAAACACACATGTGAGAGTGAGCAATTGTGCTGGAATATCCTCTGGCAGAGGAATTTCGTATGAAATGGCTCCTTGCTCCACTTCAGGAAGTGTTCCTTGCTTCAACAGTTTCCCGCTCAAATCAGTCAAATAGAAATCCACTTGCATCATCTTGGGCACTTTAAAATTCAGTCCAATATGTGCATCTACCGGATTTAGAAACACCTCAAAAGCATAAGGATTGGACCCGTTGATTTCGGCAACTTGGACATCCGGGTTTCTAACAAGTTTGATTTCGTAGATCGTGTGATTGGCAGAGGTAAGTGCTACATCATTAGTTGTAAATGGATTCAAAGCTGTGCTCAATAAGCCTCCTACCACATGGCCGATCAATATAGTATCAGCACTTATCTGATCTAGTTGAATCACTCCATGAGCAGTCAGTGGCAACGCCTGATTGATGATAAACTCTGCACTTGCCCCGGCAAGTGCAGGCATTTCAGGAGAGAGCTGGAATTCTTGGAGAGAACCATCATTGTATCGGGTCATTCTGCTTATAGTTCGAACAAAAGGAACGTTGTCGTCTTGAATCAAGGCACCGTTGCTGCAGTAGTATTGGCTAATTCCTCCAAAAAACAGATTGTGCATTTTGTTATCGCCAGCGGCATACAAACACGCATGAGCACTATGGTAATTACTCAAGTACTGGTTAAACTCCTGAATAGGTTCATGACCGTCGTTATCAATGTCGACAGGATAGAGAAATGGTAAGTCGGCGTTGATCTGGAACACACCAGAGGAAATAGTGAAGCCTTCGGTTCCATTTGGAAAAATTTGGGGTAATAAATTGAAGTCTCGGCGTCTAAGGAGAATGGGGTCAGCAGTAGACTGAAAGTTCGAAACAGTCAATACGTCACCTTCCAACAACAGATTAAATTTGTCTTAGGTATCATGGTAAGTCTGCACAAACGTTGTCATTCCCATCGGGTTGTAT
>CAZKMC010000341.1:0-3007 GCA_964553485.1 uncultured Comamonadaceae bacterium | reverse complement strand
ATGGAGGCTTCGCATTAACCGGTTTCACAGATCATTTTCAACAAGCTTCCACGAATTATGATTGTCAGTTCCTGATCAAATTCAAAGCAGAAGGTCAGTTTGAATGGGTCCAAAAATATATCGGCAACAATGAAAGAATCTTTGGAATTAGTTTGGACCAGTTTGAAAATGGGAATTTTGTTCTTGGAGGATCTATAAATCCGAATGGAAATGGAGACTTTGATCGCGACCACTTGGTCATTCTCACTGATTTGCTGGGAAATGAAATATGGCGAGAGCAATACGGAGATGTGGAGGGAGAAGGCGATCCAAGTGTTCAATTTCTATCAGATGGAAACATATTGTTAGTAGGGCCGATCTCAAAGATCACAAGCCCAGTGGCAGGTCACAATTTTTTAACCAAGATTAATTCTGAGAACGGAGACGTTCTGTGGGAATATCGTTTTCTATCGCTTTCAGCAACCATTCGTTCCCTGTACACAAGTCTAGAATTGGATGATGGATCACTTGTGGCGGCAGGACTTATAGAGCGTCCTGATTCATCCGGAACTTTTGGCGTTCACCATGGGATGATCTGTAAGTTAACGAGTGAAGGCGATAGTTTGTGGGTAAGAAAGTATGCATGGGATGATGAAAATTTTATCGGAGGCTTTTTTCGGGATATGACAACCACACCTGAAGGCGGGTTCATTTGTACCGGAACCGCTTATTGGAGTGAAGACCACCCTAGCCAAGATACCTGGGTCATGAAAGTGGACGAGTATGGTTGTTTGGTTCCAGGCTGCCATGTGGGAGTGATCGAGAAAGACCAAAACCTTGGTTTTGAACTCTATCCCAACCCAGCCCATGATGTGCTGAGTGCATACATCGAATCAAAGAAAGCTATCTCCGGGAGGTTTACGCTGTACAACGGCTCAGGGCAAGCTGCACTTATTGGCTCCAAAGTGCTGGTATCACCTCATGAATCAGTTACCCACTTATTTGATGTGGCACACTTACCAAGAGGATTTTATGTACTTCGATTCACCACAGACAACGGTCAGGTCATTTCGAAAAAAGTAGTGTTGAACTGATGTTTCAGATCTACGAAAGAATTCCTTCAGGCGAGCTATCACTATTTACAAAAGGGACATTGCCCTCATAATGAGCATTTTACAAACTACTTTTTACCCACAACCCATAGAAGCACCTTTCGATATACCTACGCAATGCTCCGGCATACAAGTACATTCCGCATATCGAAATGAGGCTAATACTGCGAAATCCGTGATGCGGAACACTCAAGGTGACAGTACAATTATACACTTGGCTTAGCCTTCAACTTTCAACACACCTTCTTGGCAGCTTCCACGATAACCCACACAATTCCCTATCTTTGCAGCCAATAAAAACGACCTAAACCATGCACCGTACGCATACTTGTGGCCAATTGAGGGCTGAACATATTGGACAATCAGTAACCCTTAGTGGATGGGTACAACGCACCCGTGATTTGGGAGGAATGACCTTTGTAGATCTTCGCGATAGATACGGCATTACACAATTGGCATTCAACGAGGACAGCGATGCTGCTTTGTGCGCTAAGGCCCGTAGCCTTGGAAGAGAGTTTGTGATCAAGGTGCAAGGAAACGTCATCGAGCGGAGCTCAAAAAATAGCAAAATGCCTACGGGTGATGTGGAAATTGAGGTGACAAATTTGGAAGTGTTGAACAAGTCCAAAACGCCGCCATTTACTATTGAGAATGATACAGATGGCGGAGATGACCTGCGCATGCAGTACCGTTATTTGGACTTGCGCAGAGGTGTGGTGAAGGAGAAATTGATGCTGCGACATAAACTGAGCATCGAGACACGTAAGTATCTGGACAGCATTGAGTTTGCCGAAGTTGAAACGCCTTATTTGATCAAATCTACTCCTGAAGGTGCACGTGATTTTGTGGTGCCAAGTAGAATGAATCCAGGACAATTTTATGCACTTCCTCAAAGTCCGCAGACATTCAAGCAGTTGCTGATGGTGAGTGGTTTTGACCGCTATTATCAGATCGTGAAATGTTTCCGCGACGAAGACCTTCGCGCTGATCGTCAGCCAGAATTCACGCAGATAGACTGCGAAATGGCCTTTGTGGAGCAGGAAGATATTCTCGCCACGTTTGAAGGCATGGTGAAACATCTGTTTAAAGTGGTGAAGAACGTAGAGATCGAAGATTATCCTCGCATGACCTACGCGGAAGCCATGGAACGTTTTGGAAACGACAAGCCCGACCTGCGTTTCGGGATGGAGTTTGTGGACATGGGTCCTGTGACCAAAGACAAAGGATTCAACGTGTTTGATCAGGCAGAATTGGTGCTTGGAATTGTTGCAGAAGATTGCTCAGAATACACACGTAAACAACTAGACGCCCTCACTGATTGGGTCCGCAGACCTCAAATTGGCGCGTTGGGCATGGTGTATTGCAAATGCAATGCAGACGGCACTTTCAAGAGCAGCGTAGATAAATTTTACAGCCCGGAAGACCTGAAAGTGTGGGCAGACCATGCAGGTGCAAAAGCCGGTGATTTGATCCTCGTTCTCAGCGGCACAACAGATGCTTGTCGCAAACAAATGAGCGAGCTTCGCCTACACATGGGCAACGAACTTGGTCTCCGCAACCCGAATGTGTTCAAACCACTTTGGGTGATTGATTTTCCATTGTTGGAATGGGATGAGGACACCAGTCGCTACCACGCCATGCACCACCCATTTACCTCACCAAAGCCAGAGCATTTGGACATGCTGGAATCTGATCCAGGCAAAGTGAATGCCAACGCCTATGACATGGTGATCAACGGCGTTGAGATTGGCGGGGGTTCTATCCGTATCCACGACCGTGGGATTCAGTCGCGCATGTTTGATCTACTTGGGTTTACCAAGGAAGAAGCACAGGCTCAATTTGGCTTCCTTATGAACGCTTTCGAATATGGCGCTCCTCCACACGGCGGAATTGCTCTTGGATTTGACCGTCTATGC
>CAZKMC010000340.1:1805-3015 GCA_964553485.1 uncultured Comamonadaceae bacterium | reverse complement strand
CTAACGCATTTTTCAAAGATCATTTTTGAGCTCAATGATGCAACCATCAAGAGAATAATTTCAAGGTGTATAGCCAAGCTAAACACAGCTCCCCCGGTGCAATTTGCTTGGATGTCATTGGGCAGTCAAGGGCGGAAAGAACAGCTATTGACAACTGATCAAGACAATGCCCTTGTATTTGAAGATGTAGCACCAAATGAGATTGAAAATGTTCGCGCTTATTTTCTGATACTTGCCCGAAAAGTAAACAAGCGCTTGAAAAAGATTGGCTTCGAATATTGCGTGGTTGACACTATGGCGAGGAATCCATCTTGGTGTTTAACCCTAACTGAATGGAAGGAACAATTCAGCAAATGGTCTTCAGATACGGGCAGTGATGAGATCTTGCTCTGTTCCATCTTTTTTGATTTCGACATTTCTTACGGAGATGTTCGTCTCACTGACAAGCTTGCCTCACATATTTTTGAAATTACCCAGAACAATCCTATGTTCATTTCTAAGTTGGCTACAAGTTCTTTAAGAAGCCCCTCACCTTTTGGATTTTTCAGGCAATTTCTGGTAGAAAATGATGGTGAGTACAAAGATCAATTTGATTTGAAGACTAGAGGTTTGACGCCTATGATAGATGCAGGACGCGTTTTGGCTCTCCAGTTTCAAATGAGAGGTATAAATAATACAGCGGAGCGATTTGAAAAGCTGGCTGAATTAGATTCAGCCAATGAATCGCTTTTTCTTTCTTGCTCATTTGCCTTCAAAGCCATGCTCAAATTCAGGGTAAAACATGGGTTAATGAATCAAAATTCTGGTAGGTTCATAGAACTAAGCGTCATGACCAAAGAGGAAAAAATGAAACTCAAGCGGAGTTTTAAAACTTTGGCCCGTCTACAAAACTTCATAAAAACCCGGTTTAATGTAAACCCGTATGCGTAATGGCCTTTTTTAAAAAACATTCTAATACTGAACTACCCACCTACTGGTTGAATTATGTCAGCCGGTTTCCAGAACAAAAGGAGCATCCTATTCCTGATCAGTTTGTGGTGCTTGATACTGAAACAACGGGGTTCGACATTACAAAAGACCGAATTGTGTCAATCGGATGTGTGACAGTTAAGCAGAATGAGATTAAGGTGAGCGCATCTTTGGAATTGTATATTAAACAGGACTTGGTCAACGGCAAAGCCATTGAAATACACGGTATTCTCAATAATCG
>CAZKMC010000340.1:0-1795 GCA_964553485.1 uncultured Comamonadaceae bacterium | reverse complement strand
AATCGAGATATGAGTATGTTATCAGAAGATCAGGCCATTGAGATATTCCTTGATTACATAGGCAGCTCTGTAATAGTTATGCATCATGCCGAATTTGACCTAGGAATGCTCAATCAGGTATTGTTAAGAAGAGGAATGCCAAAGCTAAAAAACCCATATCTCGATACTAATCAGCTCTATAGAGCTACACGAATTAAATCCAACTTAATTGACATGAACAAGAAGTACAAGTTGGACGAGATAGCTGACAACATGGACATTGACCTTCGTGATCGACACACAGCTGTTGGAGACGCCTTGATCACGGCTATTATTTTAATGAAATGTATGGCTGAATTAAACAAAAGACATCTTCTTAGTCTGAAAGAACTCCAGAATTTGTAGCTCTTGAATTAATTGGTTTTGGCACTTCAGAGACTATTGTTCTTGACATCACTTATTCTACTTCAGGGAGCCTAAAAGAAGACCATGCTCCAGCAAATCCAAAGAGCGACAAAACGAGAATAACCCCCTCTACGGAGATTAGAGAAATAAGAGCACTCACTCCGCCAGTGATCAAAAGGATAACTCCGATAACAGTATTACTTACAGCAACATAGTCCGATCTTTTATTTCCAGTGGCCATATCCACGACATACGTTTTGCGTCCCAAGCGCACTCCGTTATGTGCCACATTAAGAAGAAAGAATGCGATAGGATATAACCAAAACCAGCTTCTGGCTGTTATAGACAAGGTAACCACTCCAAATATGAAGATTCCCATAATTGCTGCAATCAGGGCCGCCCAGACCATGACTTGTTTGCTTGACTTATCTGCAAAACGACCCCATGCAGGGGCGCTCAACATAGAGGCTAATCCATTTGCTACAATAAATGACCCTAGTATTTCCCCGTCTTTCCCTAGATATTCTTGGGCTAAAACCACATAGAACGGTGCAGTAAGCGCAGAGCATAGAAGTAATGAACGCGCAACAATGAAGTTTCGGAACGGCTTGTCTGTGCGGATCAAATTCAGCTTCTCAAACACATTTGGTTTAGCTGTATTTGAACCCAGAGAATCACCTGGAAATTCTTTGATTGCCGCATAGATTGCTGCTGCAAGGATCCACAGAGATGCTGCGAAGAATATAATCCCAGCGTAAAACCAAATATCTTGTTCCACTTGGGTGCGGTAGGCTACAATAATTCCAGAGGCAGTGACAAGGACTCCTGAAACGGCCACTGTATAACCCTTTAGCTTTCCCCTTCGTGTTTTTGGGATGGTCTTTCCAAGCACATCTTTGGAGGTCAGAGAGCAAAAAGCCCGTGCCAGACTAAAAAATATCAAACAGACAATCATCAGCCACCCTGCGGTGGCACCCTGGAAATTCAATGCGATATATCCGATGCCCATGACGGCAGCAGATTGTGCTAAAGATCCAAACACCCATATCCATTTCCTGACGGATTTTGTCCTCACATAATATGAAAGAAAAATCTGTGGCAGCATTGAACCAGACTCTCTAACAGGCACAATTAAACTAATCAATGAAACTGGAGCGCCCACATAACTCATCACCCAAGTGAGCACTGTTTTTGGATTACTTAGGGTATCTCCTACTGTAGTCAGCATATTACTCAATAAAGTGAGAAAGAAATTGCGCGGAGCCTGTTCGCAAGCTTGTTCTGAAATATCAAGGCATATCCTTTGACCTTTCTCTTTATTGAGGTAATTGTATAAGCGCGTGGTTATTGACAAGCGAGTGTGAGTTTGGAGTGTGAGTTTGGAGTGTGAGTTTGGAGTGTGAGTTTGGAG
>CAZKMC010000339.1:0-3017 GCA_964553485.1 uncultured Comamonadaceae bacterium | reverse complement strand
AAAAAATCTTGGGTAATGAAACAAGATGCAGGTGATGGAAAAATGAAAGAAATTTCAGACCACATCTATGAAGGTGCTTTGGCATTCTTGAAAGCAGAATACAGACTGCTTAGTATATTCGTAATTGTAGTGAGTATCCTACTAGCAATAGTCTCATTCGTAGTACCTACCACACATATACTTATAGTAGTTGCATTTATTTTTGGAGCCTTTTTCTCAGCTTTTGCTGGAAATATCGGAATGAAGATCGCTACAAAAACAAATGTTAGAACAACTCAAGCAGCTCGTACAAGCTTACCGCAAGCATTGAAAGTTGCTTTTGGTGGTGGAACTGTAATGGGTTTAGGTGTTGCTGGTTTAGCTGTTCTAGGTTTAACAACTTTCTTTATTTTATTCTTTCACTTCTTCATGGGAGGAAAATGGGAGTCTGCAATGTTTGGTGGACAAATGAGAACACCTAATGAATTGATGACAATTGTACTTGAAACTTTAGCTGGATTTTCTTTAGGGGCTGAGTCAATTGCTTTGTTTGCGCGTGTTGGTGGCGGTATTTATACAAAAGCTGCAGACGTTGGAGCAGATTTAGTAGGAAAAGTAGAAGCTGGAATTCCAGAGGACGACCCCCGAAACCCTGCAACTATTGCAGATAACGTAGGTGATAATGTTGGAGACGTTGCAGGAATGGGTGCAGATTTATTTGGTTCTTATGTTGCGACAGTATTAGCTGCCATGGTACTTGGTAATTACGTCATTAAGGACATGGGCGGATCTATTCAAGATGCATTCAACGGAATTGGACCGGTACTTCTCCCGATGGCAATTGCCGGCGTAGGAATTATTATATCTGTTATTGGTACTATGTTGGTGAGCATCAAAAGCAATGATGCCAAGGAAGCTCAAGTGATGCGTGCTTTGAACATTGGAAACTGGGTTTCTATTGTTCTAGTTGCTATCTCTTGTTATGGCCTTACTCAATGGATGTTACCTGAAACAATGAACATGGCCTTCTTTGGTGAAGGTGATGTAGCCATTTCATCTATTCGCGTATTCTATGCCACATTGATAGGTTTGATTGTTGGAGGAGCGATTTCTTCTGTAACTGAATATTATACAGGTCTTGGCAAAAGCCCGGTCTTGAAAATTGTTGAGAAATCAAGCACTGGAGCCGGAACAAATATCATTGCCGGACTTGCTACAGGAATGATTTCAACTTTCCCTTCTGTTTTATTATTTGCTGGAGCAATTTGGGCTTCTTATGCCTTTGCAGGATTTTACGGAGTAGCGCTAGCTGCTTCAGCCATGATGGCTACTACTGCCATGCAATTGGCAATTGATGCTTTTGGACCTATAGCGGATAATGCAGGGGGTATTGCAGAGATGAGTCAACTACCTAAAGAAGTGAGAGAACGTACAGATATTTTAGATTCGGTAGGTAACACAACTGCTGCAACAGGTAAAGGATTTGCCATCGCTTCAGCAGCTTTGACTTCGCTTGCATTATTTGCAGCCTATGTTACTTTCACTGGAATTGATGGGATCAACATCTTTAAAGCTCCAGTTCTTGCAATGTTGTTCGTAGGTGGAATGGTGCCGGTGGTATTTTCAGCCCTCGCTATGAATGCGGTAGGTAAAGCGGCTATGGAAATGGTGCATGAAGTTCGTAGACAATTCAAGGAAATTCCAGGAATTCTGGAAGGAACCGGAAAGCCTGAGTACGACAAGTGTGTGGAAATTTCTACCAAAGCTTCATTGAAAGAAATGATGCTTCCAGGGTTACTTACAATTGGCTTCCCATTGGCGATCGCTTTCATCCCAATGATCTTCGGCATGGAAACCAAAGCTATTGCAGAGATGCTTGGGGGCTATATGGCAGGAGTTACCGTTTCTGGTGTTCTTTGGGCAATCTTCCAAAACAATGCTGGTGGAGCCTGGGACAACGCAAAAAAATCATTTGAAGCTGGTGTCATAATCAACGGAGAAATGACCTACAAAGGTTCTGAAGCTCACAAAGCAGCAGTAACTGGAGATACAGTTGGTGATCCTTTTAAGGACACTTCTGGTCCTTCAATGAACATCTTGATCAAGCTTACTTGTTTGATTGGACTTGTACTTGCACCAATTTTGGGTGGGATTGGTCATGATGGTGACCATGGTGACACCAACAAGAACAAAATTGAATTGAAATCTGATGTGAATACACCAGATGGCGCAACAACTACCTGGGCCAACGAGACCTCAGCGGAATAATACATTCTTAAACCAGTCATATGAAAAAGTTAGTTTTTGCAGTTTTAGGGGTAGGTCTGATATTCAGTTCTTGCTCTGAAGCAGACAAATCTGAGGCAAGTGTTAAGGACGCTGATAAAAAGCCCACAGCCTGTGAATGCGCAAAAGCAAACCAAACTGGTGGAAGTAAAATGTTGGAGCTTTGTAAAGAGCTCAGAGCTGACTCAACTTTTGATGAGGAATACCGCAGATGTGTGGCTGCTGAAATCACTGGAAAAGATCCAAGCAAGGTCAAACTTGTAGATTCGGACAAAATCAAATTGACATTCCCTAACGACGGTCAATATCTAATCTTGCCTGATGAATCAAAAATCACATGGACAGGTAACAAATTGAGCGCAAAACATACAGGGACTGTGAAAATTCAGAGTGGCAGTATCACAATCACTGATAGTGAAATCGTTTCTGGGACTGTTGCTATAGACATGACCTCTATTACCAACAATGACCTAGAAAGTGACAAAGCAGCCAAGCTTGAAAAGCACTTGAAGTCAGAAGATTTCTTCGATGTAACTAAGTTCTCAAGTGCCAGCTTCACGTTTAAGGAAGCCAAGTTCATACACAATAAAGCTGTGGTAGAAGGTGATTTGACAATCAAGGGAAAAACAAATCCTGTTCAGATCAATTTGATGTATTCAGCTCAAGGTGATGAAGCCATGATGATGACTGGCGCATTCATTTTCGACCGCTCAAAATTCGATGTGCGATTTGGCTCAGAATCATTCTTCGAC
>CAZKMC010000338.1:0-3029 GCA_964553485.1 uncultured Comamonadaceae bacterium | reverse complement strand
TCCTCGGGCTACGCCCAGAGCATTACTCAACTTTTCACAGGTAAAAGGCAAGAACGGATCCAGTACTACCGCGCAATTGGCGGCTATCTGGAGGCAGATGTACATTACAGTTTGCACGCGTTCCGGGTCAGACTTGATGACCTTCCATGGCTCCTGATCCGCGAGGTATTTGTTGCCCAACCTCGCCATGGTCATGGCTTCAGCCAAGGCTTCTCTGAACCTGAATTTCTGAATATTCTCTGCTACACGTTCCGGAATTGCGCGCATCTCCGCCAACACCTGTTCATCTTCAGCTGAATATTTACCCGGTTGTGGAACTTTGCCCTCGTAATATTTTCCAGTAAGAACCACCGCCCGATTGATGAAGTTGCCCAGAATATCTGCCAACTCGTTGTTCACTCGATCTTGAAAATCTGTCCACGTGAACTCACTGTCTTTCTGCTCTGGCATGATGCTGCACAGCACGTAGCGCAGTTCATCTTGCTTGCCGGGGAAGTCCTCTAAATATTCATGCAACCACACCGCCCAATTCCGACTAGTAGAAATTTTCTCTCCCTCCAAGTTCATAAACTCGTTGGCAGGGACATTATAAGGTAGGATGTATTCTCCGTGCTCTTTCAGTAAAATTGGGAAGATGATGCAGTGAAAAACGATGTTGTCTTTCCCTATGAAATGGATCAGTTGGGTATCCTCCGACTGCCAGTAATCTTTCCAGTCTTTCCCCACTTCTGCTGCCCAGTTCTTGGTGGCGCTGATATAGCCAATAGGGGCATCCAGCCACACGTACAGCACTTTTCCATCGGCTCCTTCTACCGGTACTTCCACACCCCAGCTGAGGTCTCGTGTCATGGCTCTGCTCTGCAATCCGCCGTCGATCCAAGACTTACATTGTCCAATCACATGGTTCTTCCAGGTTTTAGGATCGTGCTGCTGCTTTCCTTCAAAGGTTCCTTTCTCAATGTACTCACGAAGCCATTCTTCATGTCGGCCCATGGGCAAATACCACTGAGAAGTTGTTTTGAGCGATGGTTTACTGCCACTTAACACAGAGACTGGATCTATCAAATCTGTTGGGCTCAGCGCGCTTCCACAGTTCTCACACTGGTCTCCGTAGGCCTTGTCATGACCACATTTGGGACATGTACCAGTAATGTATCTATCGGCAAGGAACTGTTGTTCTTGCTCATCGTAATATTGTTCGTCGGATTTTACTTCAAAACTACCGTTGGCTTCCAGCACTTTGAAAAAATCCTGTGCATTTTGATGGTGAGCGGCTGAGCTAGTGCGGTCATAATGGTCAAATGCGATTCCAAAATCCTGAAACGCTTTTTCCATGATCCCGTGGTAACGGTCTACAATTTCTTTGGGTGTAACGCTGTCTTTTTTAGCGCGGAGGGTAATGGCTGCTCCGTGTTCATCACTCCCGCACATCCAAGCCACATCTTTTCCGGCGCTACGCAGGTAGCGCACATATATGTCTGCGGGGAGGTATGCTCCAGCAATGTGACCAATATGCAGGGGACCGTTTGCATAAGGCAATGCGGAAGTTATGAGGTATCTTTTGGGTTGAGCCATCTTTCTTTCTCCTAATTTGCAGCGCAAAGTTACACGCCTTGTGCGCACAAAAATACCTTAATCTGCCAAACCATGGAACAGAAGCAAAATTGGCCTCGTGCACTTCAAAAAGGAGATTTAATTGGCATTGCGGCTCCGGCAAGAAAGGTCAAGGAGAAAGAGTTGGAGGCTGCGCGGGAATTGCTTCACAGCTGGGGTTTTGACACCGTGTTGGCTTCCAATGTGGGAAAAAGTTGGGGTCAGTTGGCAGGAACAGACCATGCGCGTGCTGAGGGCATGAATGGTTTGCTTCGCGAGGAAAGGGTCAAAGCCATTCTCACTGCCCGCGGTGGATATGGAAGTATCCGGATGGTTTCTAATGTGAATTGGGAGTTGTTCCAAAAACGACCCGTGTGGTTTTGTGGGTTCAGCGATGTAACCGTGCTTCATTCCAAGATCAACCAGATGAACCTTCCCAGTCTGCATGGGCCAGTTGCCACCACCTTATTAACTTCCTCGCGCGAAGCGCAAAACAGCTTCCTGAATGCTTTGACAAACGAGTCAATTTCACTAGAATTTCCGGCCACTGTGGTACGCGAAGGACAGTGGGAAGGGAAGATACTTGGGGGCAATTTGAGCATGCTTTATAGTCTGAATAGCACGCCTCTTTTTCCCAAATTGTCCGGAGAGACCTTGTTGATCGAGGATCTGGATGAGATGTTGTATCATGTAGATCGGATGATGATGAATTTTGAGCACAGCGGATTATGGAAGACCATTGGCGGACTACTGGTAGGAGGACTTTCGGAGATGCGCGACAATACTCCCGAGTTCGGATTTGTGACCGACAATCCGTTTGGTAGAGAGACTGACGAAATCTTGCTAGATGCTATCAAAAATTACGATTTTCCCGTGGTAAAAGACTTGCCTTCGGGCCATATCAAAGACAATCGGACTATAGTGCTCGGGGCTTCTGCTCAGTTTAGGGCAGAGGATGGGTTGTTGAAGGTACTTTATGTTTAGAAGGATGCTTTCGGCACGAGTTACAAACTAGCGCCAGCACCACGCCAGTGGAAAATAAAACGGCTCCAAGCCGAAAAGAGCCCGAAGGGCGGCATTCTCATAGCCCGGACCGAAAGGTCGCGGGGAAAAAAGCAAGGCAATATAATTACGAGCCCGATAGGGCGGCACAAAAAAGCTAATTCTTGGTCTGAATAGGCTCATGTAGGTAGAAGGATTTAAATGGAAACTTTCGGCATGAGTTACAAACTAGCGCCAGCGGGGGGGTCAAAGGATACCTTCGGCACGAGTTACAAACTCGCGCAAGCGGGGGGTCAAAGGATACCTTCGGCACGAGTTACAAACTCGCGCCAGCATCAGCTTTGTTGGAAGCTCAAGGCACGAGTTACAAACTCGCGCAAGCGGGGGGTCAAAGGATACCTTCGGCACGAGTTGCAAACTCGCGCCAGCATCAG
>CAZKMC010000337.1:0-3046 GCA_964553485.1 uncultured Comamonadaceae bacterium | reverse complement strand
GCCACTTCAGCTCTTCTCGAAAAACCATCGACTGCCACAAAGGGTCATTCAAATAGCCAGCTAAACTCTTCGCCCGCTTTAATAGAGTTGCTGCCCAAGAGCTTTCCCCAGACGCGAACAACCATCTAGCGGAATGCAAAAGTTCCAGCAATTCAGATTCTCTTTTATTCTGGTCATCAGGAATCTCCCTAGCGATAAACGATTCCAGCTTTGACGCTAATCTTTGTCGTTGAGTATGGTATGCAGCCAAACTCCTTTTGTCATTGCCATAGGTCTCCCCCACCCACACTTCCAAGCTCTCTGCTCCTTCTCTCATTTGAAGTAGCATCTCTTGTTCCAGTCTGTTCTTTCTGCCTACTCCTGCCCGCACATAGGTCTCAAAGGATTTGAATTGTCGGCCAGACAATGACTCAACGACGTCAGTAATTGATTTCATTTCGTTTGTTTTATAAGAACATTCTTGAACGCAAGTTCCATCACAATATGTACATAATATAGCAATAAGTTGCTTTTATATGCCATTATTTACTAATAACTATGTATTCTGGCTCAACTGCAACACTATGTGAATTTCCCTCAATCCCATTATTGTAGTTTTTTAATTCGTTTGTTTATTTGGATGTTTTACGCTAACCCTCTCAACCATGAAATAGGTTTGTTCAAAACCACAGCATCATGGAACCACTTATTCTAGTCATTTGTGTTATCGTCATTTGGAATTTGGTCCTTACCAAAAGAATACAGAAATATATCTCTGGATTAAAAGGACTACCTGAAGAAGCAAAACGAAAAACACCTGTCCCAAAACCAGCTCAGGACGACGAGTTTGGACTGTTCTTTTCAACGGTAGAATCCATCAAAAAACGACGTCTGCCCATTCCTAGTCTGAAACAACAAATTGCAAGGCGCATGGATTCCAAAACTATAGAAGGCCCATCGATTGCCATCCCTCAATCTGGCAGCAGGCCTATTCCAAAACAAACCACAAAACAAACCACCAAGGATACCAAGCCCAAAGCCAAGCGGCCTATTGAGCAATGGATCGGCACCCAGCTCCTTAGCAAACTGGGCCTTGCCTTGTTCATCATAGGCATGGGAATGCTGCTCAAGCATACCCTCGGGTTCATCAGTAAACCTGAGATTGCCAATTCAATTCTAGGTTTACTGAGTGGAGCCACCTCCTTATTTTTTGGCTATCGTCTGCGTACAAAAACTCCCACTTTTGCTGCCATTCTAACCGCCGGGGGATTTGTCCTCTTCCACCTCACTTTGATGGTGGGACACCTCTACTACGAAATATATTCTGATCTGATTGCTACTGTTCTGTATTCGCTGAATGCCCTAGCTGCCAGCTACATGGCTATTCGCCGTAACAGACCGGAGCTTCTCATCATTGCTCAAATTGGTGTGTGGATCTCACCCTTTTTCACTCCGGATCTCTTTGACGCTCCCACTATCTTACTTACTTACATACTCGCCTTTTCCTCTGGCGCACTGGCCATCGGCCTCTACAAAGGATGGAAGTTCCCGATGATGGCAGCTTGGGTGGGCTGTGTTATTCATATCTTCCTCTTGTTATTCAGTACTGGACTATCGTTCACAGGGGGCCTACTTTTAGTGGCAATCCACATCGCTTTTAGCATTCCGCTCTTCGTCAAGGCCAATAGAGAATTATGGGACTTAAAATCCCGCTCGGTCTACGCCCTTGGCTCTCAACTATTCTTTATGCTCATTGGAACGTGGTTGATTGACGCAAATGCGGAGGGCAATTGGCTTGGGTCCTATGCACTCTGCATGGGTATCATTTCTTGGACACTCTACCTCCTAAACAGAAGAAAAAAAGTGATTGTCGCAGAATTCTGGACATTGCCTCTTGCAATCATCACCAGTGCCTTAGCGCCAATCTTGCATTTTGAAGTTCAAACCTTCGCTCTTGTGCTAAGTTTAGAAGCCACAGCTCTGACCTTTATTGGTTTGAAACACACAAACAGGGCTCTCAAAGGATACGGAATGATGGTGCTTGTTCTAGGATGCTTTGCCACCGTATTTCAATGTGTGGATCTTTGGGCATCAAGACCTCTTGACTCCTGGCTATTCATAAATGCTTCCGGGCTTTCAATTCTTGGTTTTATCGTGAGTAGTGTGCTAATTGCTCGCATGTATTTCGCAGATAACCTTATCAGATTACCTCTCTTTGGGTTGTTGTCTTCTAAACGCCTCCCCTTATTTCTTCGCAGAAGCGTATGGTTCATTCTTTACGCCTATACTTCCATAGAGCTCATTTCATGGTCATCCATGCACCTGCACAACAACGCAATCATTCTTGTAGTTGGCACCTACCAGCTGTTTTGTTTCCTCACCGTGGCGCATTTGAGCTCCAACATAGACAGATGGAGGGCGTTGCAAGTCACAGGCGGCATCTTCTTGTTGACTTACGGACTCTTGCTTGCCAATCCTGCACAGGAATTATTCATCGAAGCACTGCAAGGAAAAATAAATGTCGGTTGGACCATTGCCCACATTCCAGCCTTGGTCATCTGCATGTATTTGGCTGTTCGTTCCTGGAATTTCGTTGCCACACAAGCCAAAATGGATTTAGGAAAAGTCTTGAACCTCGTCATTATGACGATCGGATGGATCTTGGTTCTGAGTCGGGAATTTGACCTCGTTGCCTTGCAGTTTCACATGCCTATGTCCCAGCATATTTCAGACACCATTCGGGCACACAGACTGTGGGGTTATGCTCCATTATGGTCCATGCTGGCATTTGTTTTTGTGTGGATAGGATTCAAGAAAAGTCGACTTACTGACCGTTGGGCGGGACTAGGAATCTTCAGTTTGTTGCTGATCAAATTGTTCTTCCTGGACATTTTTGAACTCCCGAAAGGCGCACAGATCATGGCATTCATGGTGCTTGGACTTCTTTTGATCGTGGTTTCTTTTTTCTATCACAAACTCAAAGAATTACTCACCAGCAAAGAGCCTTAAGTTGTGGCTTGAGGATGCACTCGGATTTTGTTCCTTAGCGGAATGAAAATCCGGGTGC
>CAZKMC010000336.1:0-3047 GCA_964553485.1 uncultured Comamonadaceae bacterium | reverse complement strand
TATTGAAGATATCATCGAAGCGATTTACAAGTTGATGCATGAGGCTGACCCTCAGCAGTACCCATCTCTTTTTTAAAGATGGAATTCCAACTTACAGAGCCGTATATCGAGCTGATTAAACTCTTGAAATTGAAAAGAATCGCATCCACTGGCGGACACGCCCGAATTCTTGTTGAAGAGGGTGATGTGATTGTAAATCAGGAGGTTGAATTCCGGAAACGCCGTAAATTGGTGGCTGGAGATGTTATCGAATGTATGGGCAATACCGTCACCATTAAGAGTTGATAATCAATCAAGCTCCAAGTTTCCACTAGTTTCTTTTTACTGAAGATTTTTTTGAATCGAAGAAGGAGCCATTTGGGATTCAAATATTTTCGCTATTAATTTTCTGATTTGCTGTCACGCCAAACAACTATTTACTTTTAATGGGTGTCTCTTTCATGAAGCCAATTTTACGATCATGCGTCTGCAAGCAAAATTTCTATTGACCACCCTTTTGTTGGTGGTCTCCCACCTCATTTGGGCCCATCAACCAGACAAGAGTGTTGATTTTATCGAGAACCAAGGGCAATGGCCTTCTGATGCCTTGTTCAACGCCCCATTAGGAGGCCTTTCTGCATTCTTCGAAAAATCTTGCTTCACTTTCACTATGGTGCATCCAGAGGATTTGGCACAAGTTCATGCATCTTCTCAATGGAGCAATGACGAAAGAAATGCCTGGCAATTAAGAAGTCATGTATGGAAAGTAAATTTTGATGGCGCAAATCCAAATGTCAACGTAGTGGGACAAAACACGCGTTCGCATTACTATAATTATTTTCTTGGCGATGATCAAAGTAAGTGGGCAGGTGGTGTTCCGGCACACGCTAAAATTAGGTACCTGAATTTGTGGAATGGAATTGACCTCATCGCTTATGCTTCACGGGGACAATTAAAATATGATTTCATAATAGACGCCGGAGGCAACACGGATCTCATCCAACTTGAATACGAAGGAATTGAAACCATGGATATTGTGGACGGCAATTTGGTCTTAACCACATCTGTCGGAAATGTAATTGAACAAGCCCCATACGCTTATCAAATGAATGGGACTTCTCTTGAAGAAGTAGAAGCTCAATGGGTGCTGGATGGCCATCATGTTTCTTTCTTTTTCCCAAACGGTTTTGACACAAGTAAAAAGCTAGTGATTGACCCGCTTGTGATTGCTTCTACAATGTCTGGGACCACAGGTAACCAAAACTACGGACACAGCGCGGCGTATGACATAGCAGGAAATATTTACACGGGAGCCATTTCATTCGGTAGTGGATATCCAACCACCACAGGTGCTTTTCAGGAGAGTTTTTCTGGTGGTGGCTGGGGTGTTGATATTGCTCTCAGCAGATTGAATCCAGATGGTACTGATTTGATATATGCCACATACCTAGGAGGTGGAAGCGGGGATTATCCGCACTCACTTATCGTAAATGACTTTGGAGAACTCTACGTCTACGGCTCAACTGATTCGGTAGATTTTCCTACTACAGATGATGCTTATAGCCCAGACATCAATGGTTCTATTGATATCGTCGTTACACATTTCACTGAAGATGCTACCGGGCTCATCGGCTCCACATTCATGGGTGGTTCGGAAAGTGATGGAAGAAATTTAGCATCTGTGAATTACGGAGATACTTACCGTGGAGAAATCATTCTAGACATCAACCAAAACCCAATGGTGGCCTCGTTCTCCTCCAGCTCAGATTTTCCTACCACGGCAGGAGCATATCAAACTACCATTGCAGGAATGCAAGACGCAGTGGCTTTTTCTCTAAATCAAGAACTCACCTCACTTACTTGGTCTACTCTTTTGGGAAGTTCTGAGAACGACAGTGGGCTTGGAATTCGACAAACTATTAATGGGGATATTTATCTAGCAGGAATGGCGGGAGATGATAGTTTCCCTGTTACCGCCGGAGCATACCAAACAGACTTTTTGGGACAAACAGGAGATCCTTGGAATGGAGAAAAGGACGGTTTCGTTGCAAGATTTAGTCCCGGCGCCAATGACCTACTTGCGTGCACATTCTTTGGAACAGAAGAAGAGGATCAGGTCTTCTTTATCGACTTGGACAACGATGAAAATGTATGGGTATACGGCCAGTCTCGGGGTATCATGCCGGTAATCGGAACAGATCTGCTTTTCGAAGAAGAAGGAACTTTATTCATTTCCAAATTTGCACCAAATCTTGATGATTTGCTGGTGTCAGCCATTTGGGGAGCTTTTGAAGATCCTTGGGGTGGCGGAGGATATGCCGCAGTTCCTGTGGCATTTCTTGTAGACCGCTGTGACAATGTGTATATCTCTGGATACAATGCTCAGGCTGAGTTGACCCTCACAGATGATGCCGTCTATGACACTGGAGGTTTTTATTTGGCTGCCTTCGGCGAAAATATTACCACACTCGAATTTGGAAGTTATTACGGAGCCAATCATGTAGATGGTGGTACATCGCGATTCGATAAAAATGGAATCATCTACCAAGGCGTATGCAGCGGTGGAGATTTCCCCACATTACCCGATGCCTGGGCCCCAGATCAATTCACCGGCTGGGACATTGGAGTTCTGAAAATGGATTTTCAAGTCAGTGGGGTGAATGCCGCTATTACTGCCGATGCAGAAGACCTCAATGGATGTGCGCCTCATACAGTCAATTTCTCAAATTACAGCGTGGGGAATATTTTCACCTGGAACTTTGGAGATGGTTCTCCAGAAACCAACGAATTTGAACCAAGTTACACCTATACAGAACCCGGTGTTTTCCAAGTGAGCCTGATCAGCGCAGACTCTCTGAGCTGCAACCTTGCAGACACGGCCTACATCGAAATTCATATTTCAATCCCCACAGATTTTCAAGCAGCATTTTCAGCGGTGCTTGATTGCGAGACAATGTCAGTTATCTGCACAAATGAGACGGGAATTGATTGGCTGTATTATCAGTGGGGCATGGGAGATGGCACCTTATCAGAAGGTGTAGATGTAACACACGTCTATGGCGAAGAAG
>CAZKMC010000335.1:0-3048 GCA_964553485.1 uncultured Comamonadaceae bacterium | reverse complement strand
CATAGGTTATGTAGGAAGTACAGGATTGGCCACAGGACCTCATGTTTGTTACCGCTTTTGGAAGTTTGGCGAACAAGTTGACCCATTCAAAGAAGAAATCCCCTCCAGTGATCCGCTTCCTTTGAAATACCTTCCCCAGTTTCAAGTGGTCAAGGAAAACCTAAAATCCCAATTCATTGCACCAGATACCGCCCAGACGGATGCCAAAGTACCTGCTTAGCGTTTCTATTCTCTGTCTCATTTTTATCATAAAATGCGGCGACGCTCTCCCTGAAGGAGTCTCACACAGTGAATTCAGAGCTTTAAAGACTCAAAAGAGCTATGACGTGATGGCATTTTCCGACTTGAATTGGGATTGGACCACGCAGCGTCCCTCAAAAGAAGATTCAACAATTTTGTTTTGTGTTCCCGCTCTATCTCCAGTTCAATTCACTGACTTAGGTTGTTGGTTTGAAGCCGATGAAAATGTTGCATCAGGCTGCAAATCTATCGCAGGTAATTACGTACTATTAATCACGCCTCAAGGAGATCTAAAAACACAATTGTTCATTGTTTCTAAAGCTGATAGCATTGTAATTAAATTACAATCCAAGCATTATGATATAGTGCCTTTAGAATGCGTTGTATACAACGCGCAAGCTCAGACGAGCAGTAATCCGAAGATCGAACATCTTCGGGCTTTAGCCCAAAACAAGGATGGAAACTGGGTAATGGTCACTTCTCGTGAGATTGTTTCACGGAGAGAACTTGCTCATGACTTGGTTGAAAAAGAATTTCAGCAAGCATTCATACTTGAAACAGGAACGCGTGATGCCGGCTGGTACCGCTACGCAGATGCGGTTTTCAACATCGGTCGCCATCCTAAAAGTGAGCCTTTTCAGAACAATTGGTTGGTTTTGCGCTCTGCGCAATGAAGTTTCCTACACTACCCACGCTTCTACCTCATCCAACTGAATGGCCGGTAGGTCCAATTTATTCTTCTTGCGATAACCATTCAATTTCTGCTGAACTAAACTTGGCTTGGTTTCCTTCAAGGCTTCTACGCTTTCAAACCCAGCACCAACAAGATGTGCCGACCATTCCTTTGGAACTCCAATGGCTTCGAAATCTGCAGGACTGATGGTCTTCTTGAATTTTTCAGGCCGCATTTGAGGGAAGAACAACACTTCCTGGATGCTTTCATTGTTGGTCAAAAGCATAACAAGTCGGTCAATTCCAATTCCCATTCCTGAGGTAGGCGGCATTCCATATTCCAGTGCTCTTAGAAAGTCTTGGTCTATGAACATCGCTTCATCGTCTCCTCTTTCTGAGAGGGTAAGTTGTGCCTCAAAACGCTCTCGCTGATCAATTGGGTCATTCAACTCCGAATAGGCATTCGCGATTTCAGTACCGTTGACCATCAGCTCAAAGCGTTCTGTTAGCTCCGGGTCTTCTCTGTGGCGTTTGCACAACGGCGACATTTCGATTGGATAATCCGTGATGAATGTTGGCTGGATGTAGTTTTTCTCGCACTTCTCGCCAAACATTTCATCAATCAGCTTCCCTTTGCCCATACTTTCATCCACTTCGATGTGCATGTCCAAAGCTGCATTTCTAAGTTCCTCTTCGTTTTTTCCCTGAATATCAAATCCTGTGTATTCAAGAATGGCCTCACGCATAGTGACACGCTTGAATGGTGGGGTGAAGTCAATCTTCTTTGAGCCAAATTGTACACTTGTATTTCCATGAAGGTCCTCACAGACTTTGGCAATCATTTGCTCCGTGAATTCCATCATCCACTTGTAATCTTTGTAGGCCACATAGATCTCCATGAGGGTGAATTCCGGGTTATGCGTACGATCCAACCCTTCATTCCGAAAGTCTTTTGCAAACTCATACACCCCATCAAATCCTCCAACAATCAACCTTTTGAGATAAAGCTCGTTGGCGATACGCAAATAGAGCTGAGTATCCAGTGCATTGTGATGAGTAACAAAAGGTCTTGCGGCGGCTCCACCCGGAATTGGCTGAAGAATTGGCGTTTCTACCTCAAGATATCCTGCCGAGTTGAAAAAATCACGCATGCTTTGCATTACACGACTTCTGGCCAAGAATGTTTCTTTTACATGATCATTAACGATCAAGTCTACATAGCGCATGCGGTAGCGTAGCTCAGGATCTGTAAAAGCGTCGTGTACTTTTCCGTCTTCATCAGTCTTCACCACCGGAAGTGGCTTCAGCGACTTGCTCAGAACGGTCAATTCCTTCACTAATACAGACGGCTCTCCGGTTTGGGTAGTAAACGTCTCTCCTTTAATGCCGATAAAATCACCGTAATCCAGGTGCTTTTTGAATACCACGTTGTACATGGTTTTATCCTCTCCGGGACAAAGTTCATCGCGATTGAGATAAATCTGCATGTTACCAGTGTGGTCTTTCAAGACCGCAAACGAAGCTTTTCCCATAATCCGTCTGCTCATGAGTCGGCCGGCCATTACCACTTCTTTTCCGTCTTCAAAACCTTCCAACAAAGGTTTTGCGTGGTTTTCCACATGGAATTCTGCGGCGGGATATGGCTCTATTCCCAGATCCCTCAATTGCTTGAGTGATTCTCTACGGGTTTGTTCTTGTTCTGAAAGTCCGGTACTCATTGTATTCAACTGAATATGATTGAACAGCAAAATTAAGGCTATTTGTTTGCAAAAATAAAGTGGGTGACTTTGGTTGTTTTTTCCGTCAAAACCAAAGTAGGTCAAGGAAAGAGGCAACTCTTTTTGGGGGCGCCTCGTCTTATTAATGGAGAGAACTGATTACCTTAGCGAGGCCCCACCCTCTCGCCCTAACTAAAATTAACTGCCGGCTTGTTGAAAAAACTACTGTCAACGTGCTTCATCTTGCTGTCTCTGAGCGCTTTATCTCAGGTCAGCTTTCAGGCCAACCAAACAGATGGTTGTGCTCCTGTCGGTGTTATTATATCCGTTACTAGCCCAGATCCTGGAACTATTTCTTCGTATTGGTGGACGATTACATTCCCAGACAACAGCACATTTACGTCTTCATCTCCTGAAT
>CAZKMC010000334.1:1529-3064 GCA_964553485.1 uncultured Comamonadaceae bacterium | reverse complement strand
ATATATTGGCACATTTCATTGAAGACGAGGCAAATGATATTCCCGATTTTCCATTCTTGTGTTTAACCGTTTCAGGGGGACATACACAGATAGTACAAGTTGATGGCCCCAGGGAAATGATGATTTTGGGTCAAACTTTAGATGATGCTGCGGGAGAGGCATTTGATAAAATTTCCAAGATTATCGGGTTGCCTTATCCGGGAGGGCCGGTGATGGATAAATTAGCGCGAGAAGGAAATCCGAATGCGTTTGAATTCCCTAAGCCGAAAGTTGAAGGATTGGATTTTTCATTTAGCGGATTGAAAACCGCTGTTCTCTATTTTCTGAAGAAGCAAGTGTCCCTAGACCCAAATTTTGTTGAGAACAACCTCCATGATTTATGTGCTTCCGTTCAACAATCAATAGTGAATATTCTCATAGCCAAAATTGAACTGGCGAGTTTGAAAACGGGCATAAATCAAGTTGCCTTAGCTGGAGGAGTTAGCGCAAATTCTGCTCTCAGAGCTGCAATATCTAGCACAGGAGATCGTCTTCATTGGAAGACTTTTGTGCCGAAGATTTCATACTGCACGGACAACGCGGCCATGATAGCAATGGCAGCTTGGTTCAAATACAAAGCACAGGATTTTGCGTCTATTGAGATATCTTCTAAGGCTAGACTGGAGTTCTAAGTGTCTAGTTCAGCACTTTTTGACCAAAGTATAAAGCCAGGGGAGCCCAATAAGTTGAATGCCAACTCTCAGTAAACCAACCATCGCATGAAACTGGAACCCCAGTATGATTTAATCCTATCCTAGAGCCACCGCTTTCATTCTTTTGAATTTCTAAGGTAACAACCGAAAAGTGATTTTTCGGAAATCTTTTGTTGGTCAAGGCGAGAACAATGCGTTTATTCGAAACTAATTTTAGAATATACCCCCAATGCGTTCCATTGCAAAAAGAAAATATTCCTCCTTCTTCTGCATTAATTGTGGCTTCTTTTCCAGTGAATTCGGCATGTCTTCTTGGGTTGAGAAAGACTTTATACACTTCAGAGGGTGTGGCCTCTAAATCGATGACCTGAAAGATATTTTCTGTTTGAATCCTCATGACCGTGAATATATGGCGATTTCCTTGAATTGATTGGGGCAATGTAAAAAGTTTGATGAGCAAAAGGTGAGGGGAAGCATGAAAACTTATAACCGTAATCAGGTGAACAACTTTGGATGTCCGCGGTATTTAAATAGTAACGTAACTTTGTCCTGATGAGTAATCATGGGTATTTCAAGTCAAAATTGGGCTTATTTGGAGCTTTGGCCATTGTGTTCGTTTCTTGTCAAAAAGAAATCACAGTTGACCTTCCAGTTAACCTACCTAGGATTGTAGTGGAAGGCACCATAGAACAAGGCCAGTCGCCAATCGTATTGCTGTCATGGAGTCAGAGCTATTTCACGGCTACTAGTATTTCAGATTTGCAGAATGTCTATATAAGCGGCGCTGATGTGAAAGTTACGGCAAATGGAATCTATTATCCTCTAGATGAGATTTGTGTTTCT
>CAZKMC010000334.1:529-1519 GCA_964553485.1 uncultured Comamonadaceae bacterium | reverse complement strand
GTTACTCTGTGGCTACTTTGTTGTTGTTAGACATATGTGCTTATACCAAACTGGATAATTCGATTGTTGGAGAGGTCAACACTACCTATCGGTTGGAAGTTGATTACGATGACCATCATTTAGAAGCAACGAGTAAGATTAATAGTCTGGTTTATTTGGATAGCCTTTGGTTTGAAACAACTGGGGTCCAGGATTCACTCGGTTTTGCATATGCTACTTTGACTGACCCAGATACGATTGGAAATGCATACCGATGGTTTGCGAAGAGAATAAACAACTACCCTTCTTGGAGCGCCCTAGCAGGGACTCAAAAAGACAATTTCTACATAGCTCCATTAGGTTCTACGTATGATGACGAGTTTTTTAATGGGTTGAGTTTTGAATTCGCCTATTACAGAGGATCAGGAGCAGGGTCGAACAAGGAGGATGATTATAATGCCGAAAGGGGATTTTTTAAAGTAGGAGATACCATAGCTGTGAAAGGGGCAGTTATTGATAGAAATTCCTTTCTTTACATATCTTCATTTGAAGATCAGATCGCCAGTCAAGGCACGCCATTTAGTTCTCCTTCAAATATTCAAAGTTATGTATCTGGAGGGTTGGGTGCATGGATTGCTTATGGTGCGGTTTATGATACAATTATTTGCACCCCATAAACTTATCTCATGAAAAGAATAATCATTCTAGCTCTACTTATTTCGTTTTCCCAATTGTTAATTGGACAGAATATTGTGCCTACTGAAGCCGCAATAACTGACGTTACTGTGTTTCTGAACGGCGCACAAGTTACCAGAACGGCAAACGTCAAATTAGCTATAGGTGATAACGTTGTTGTATTCAAAGGACTTACAAGTGGTCTGGACCCTAACTCACTTCAAGTGAAAGGTAATGGGGTATATGTGATTACAGGTGTGAAACATCAACAACAGTTCTTAGAACAACTAATATCTTCCAAGCCCATTAAGGTCAAACAAGATAGTCTGAAGGATA
>CAZKMC010000334.1:0-519 GCA_964553485.1 uncultured Comamonadaceae bacterium | reverse complement strand
GAATCAGAGTCAAGGAAATTCAGTTCAGAACCATCGAATTGGTGGCTGAACAGCAAGAAATAGAACTAACTATTCAAAGGTTGAGGCGAGAACTTTCTAAACTGAATGCTCAACAAAACAAAAGTACAAGTCAAATTGAAGTGGCATTGAAAAGTGATGCTGCCTCAACGGCAAATATAGAATTGAGTTATTTGGTTTTTGAGGCTGGGTGGATACCGGTGTATGATTTGAGAGCAAAAGATACTTCTACTCCAATTGCGGTAACATACAAAGGAAAGGTAAGACAAAGTACTGGTGTGGATTGGTCGGGTGTTTCATTGACCCTTTCCTCTGGGAACCCGGCTTCCGGGGGAGTTCCGCCAGAATTGACGCCATGGAATTTGAGGCTCAGATCACAATATAACAAAGCGGTACAATCAGGATATTCTCAGTCCTATGAGGTATACAAGTCAGAAGGAAGTGCCCGAGACAATTCGGCCGATTTAGCAGCGGAAATGGTAAGCGTGAGTCAAAACTTGA
>CAZKMC010000333.1:0-3083 GCA_964553485.1 uncultured Comamonadaceae bacterium | reverse complement strand
AGACACCCTTGCAAAGCAAACTCTGGAGCTTCCAGTAGTAATCGATTCACTGCTAGTTCCAGAGAGTCCTCCTGTGATTCAAGTTTCTGATTCTTTGGGCTTGCAGCCCGATGAGATGGTGCCTGATTCTTCTATGGCACCAGCAATACCGACTATTGACAGCGGTCAACCCAAAAATGTGGATGAACCAGTATCTGGAAATGATACAGCGCCAAAAAATGAAACTCCCCCCGCAGAAAACAACACAAGTAAAAGCAATTCAAACACGTAAAATCCCTCTGAAACCACTCCGGACAGCAAAGTAGTCATAGACGATAAAAAAGACAAAAATGTGGTGGTAGTGGCCGGTATTCCTCCAATCGTGAATGTGGAAGTAGTGGTGGCAGACAGCTCAACGGCGAAGGATACTTCCTTAACTGCAACTGTTCCGCCGGAGGCTAAAGATTCTACAATTGTGGACTCTCTTGCCAATGTGAATTCATTGAATCCGGGTACCGCCAAACTCATTACAAGCTTGGATTCATTAGAATGGGAATTGATGCAACAGGAAAATAAACTGTTGCGAGACGAGGTGATATGGCTGCGAGAGAATCAGAATAAGGTTATTGAAACCACCAACACCGTTCAAACTCCTGTAGTTCAAACAGTGGTGAAAACAGACACCATTTTCGTTACCAAAAGCAATGATAACAAGGTGAATTCTCTACTTGCTAAGATTAAGCAGCTTGAAGACAGCTTTGCCAATGTAAAAAAGGTGACGCCTCCAGCCAAAGCTCAAACTCAAGAATGGACGGTTTTCTATACCAATGGAAAAGTGAGTCCTCCTATAAAATGGGCGAATGTTTTGAAAGAGGTCAAATCCAAAAAGGATCAGGTAATTCGAATTGAATTGGCGGTGTATACAGATAGCGGTGGGAGTGCTTCTACCAACTTATCTTATGCTACGCGCAGAGCGAAATATCTCAAAGGGGAATTGGTAGCTTCGGGTATTGATGCGAATAAAATAGAGATGAGTCCTTATGGCGAGCAGTTTGCAAATCCTACAGTTGATCCAAAAGATCGAAAGGCAGAGATCTCTGTGCAATTCAAGTAGCCAGAATTAGAAAATAACCTTCTTGGTTTTTCTCTTTTTGTATCGGCGTTTTTTGGTATTGAATCCTTTCGTTTTGCGGTTTGCATCAGAAAGTAAATACTGGCATTTTACCCACCCAAACATGTAGCCATCGTTATCTGTTTCATCTCCGCGTTGCTGTCCGGGAGCCGTCACGTTATTGGGTAAACCTTCCTGCGCAAGTCCCAAACTTGGATTGCTCAGGTAAGATGCAAGCTGTCCTTCTTCTCCGCCCACATACAAGGCGATGTCCTGAGGATTGTAGTATTCAGTACTTACATCATCAATGTAATCTGTGAACGTATAACGGTAGGTCAATTCTATCCCTACTGATGTTCTTGGAGAAATGCGCTTAGATATGGTCAATCCAACAGGGAGACACCAGCTATATGGTTTGTATTCATCGGGACCATCAGGCAGCCCCTGCCCTTCTGTCCGCAAAGGGCGTAGCTCTACCCATTGTCCGTCTACATTGGTTTTGGGATTGAAATACAGTCCGCCTACACCTGCAAATAAATACAGGCTTGAACCACCGTGTGTCCATCCTCTTACTCCACGGATATCGTAGATGTGCCCTTTGCGCTTGTTGATTGGAATCTCGAATTCGAGCAAAAGCGTCGCTTCAAAAATATTACTCCGGAAACTGAGGTTGCGGTTATTGCGAAAAGGCTCAGCGGTTAGTTTGTCGTCACCGCTTAACTGACCGTAGGTCAAGTTGGTGCGGATGTGCCATTTTTTGTACATCGTCCATTTGTACCCTACAAATGCAGCCAAAAGTGTCTCTTGAATTTCAAAGTCTTGGAGATCATTGGTGCCGATAGCATCCTTTCCTCCAAGCTCACCCATGAAGTTGCTAGCCCCAATGCCAAACTCCAATTGATGGCGTTTATCTTGCCAATTATCTCTATTGAAGAACTGGGCTTCAGAAGAGAAAAAACTCCCTAGAAATAGAAGAGTGAGATATGTATTGGTTTTCAACATGCTCGAGTAAAAATATACAATTGCAACGAGAAGTCAAGAGAGTATTTCCTGACCGGCATTTAAAAAGTAATGCCACACTACCATTCCTGCGCACACAGACACATTCAAAGAGTGCTTATTGCCAAACTGTGGTATCTCCAGGCAAACGTCTGCGTGGTCTATAATATCCTGCTGTACACCTCGTACTTCATTCCCCAAAACGAGTGCCCATTTTTCAGAGCTCTTTGGCAACCAATCCTGCAGTTCCAGGCTTTTTTCTACTTGTTCTACACAGGCAATTTGATATCCATTTTCTCTCAAATGACCAACTGCTTCAGTGGTCTCCTCTGCATAATTCCACTCCACGGTTTCTGTAGCACCCAAGGCTGATTTGAGAATATCGCGATGGGGAGGTTGTGCGCATATACCACAAAGAACAACCCGTTCAAGTCTGAACGCATCAGAAGTGCGAAAAACACTTCCGATGTTCAACCCACTTCGGATATTATCCAGCACAAGGGTAAGTGGAAGTTTTTTACTCGCCTTGAATTCAGATTCTGAAATTCGGCCAAGCTCAAAAGTCTGGAGTTTCTTGTTCATTGGGAACGAAGATAAAAAAAGCCGACCTATTGAGGTCGGCTTTTTGAGTAGGGGAAAATTTTATCTTACTCGAAGTGCACGTAATAAGGCATTCTTGCCTGTATCTTATCTCCTTCAGTGATCAAGTACTTCACTTGCTCAACTTGCTGGATATAGCGTGCCGGAACTCCGGTGGCTTCCATCATCATATGTACTTTCACTTCGCCAGTCAATTCTTTCATCAATTCTTCAAATGGGTCAATGAAAGTAGGAAGTTCTTTTTCTCTGTAGTCTTCTAACCCAGCCAAAGATGCTGCTTCAGCAATTGCATCACTAAGGTCTCCAAGCTCATCTACTAATCCAACTTCTTTGGCCATCACACCGGTCCATACACGCCCTTGTGCTACTTCATGCACTTGTTCTTTAGTCATCT
>CAZKMC010000332.1:0-3085 GCA_964553485.1 uncultured Comamonadaceae bacterium | reverse complement strand
TGCTAAGTACATTGCCAAAGTCAGAAGAAACATCTACTACTGATCTTAGTAGTTCGTATTTAAAAAAAGCCGCTCAAATTGAGCGGCTTTTTTTGTTCCATTGTCTTTTCGAACATTCGGAACTGTATTGTGTTCTTATAGCATGAGTTTTGAATCTGCGTATGTTTTCCCATTGAGCATCTTTCTCTTTCCGGGAGAAAAAACGCAACTTCATTTGTTTGAACCTAGGTACAAACAGCTGTTTAAATTAATGTGTGAACACCACATTGAATGTGTGGTACCCTATGTGAGACAGAATGCCGCCAAAAATATCGGATGTGCATTGAAAATTCACAAGGTTGTTGAAGTCTATGAAGACGGGCGGGCAGATGTTATTATGCAGTGCACCCGTTTGGTGCAACTTGAGCGCTATGATAAATCAGCAAATTCTACTTTACCAGACAGCGCAGATTTCACAGAAATGGGTCGTTATACGCAATGGAAGGCAAACGACGAGCTCCTGGCTGAATGGGAAACATTGGTGAGGTTTTGGCCAAAGAAGAACGGTTCAATTAAATCCATCAATATTTCTCAAACACTTCATATGTTCCAGTTTCTAAAACCGAGCTATGAAGAAAAGTTCCGTTTCATTGCTATGGGAGATCCGGAAAAACAAGCTCAGATTGTGCTGAACAAGATCAAATTTCAGCGACTCCTTTTACAGCAAGAAAAGAACATTGAAAAAGGAATGTTCCTAAACTAAAAAACAGGCCGAAGCCTGCTTTTCCTTTATTCATGTCTGGCCAATCCTGCTATGCAAGTCGGACAGCTTTAGCCTTGAAAACTTGATAAGAAATAAACATTCCTACTGCTACAGTTGCAAGTAACAAACCAATTGGTAGGTTCGTTCCCGGTCCTCCTCTATTATTCCATGGATTCGTAATTGGAATTGCGTCTTCTCTCTTCAATTGATTCGAAAATTCATTTACATAATTCTGGCTGTATTTGCCATCCCATCCTGTGAGCGCGGTAAGTTCATCAACTTCTCTTTTTCTCTTCATTTCCAAATCTTGTAGGTATGTTTGTCCGGCGTCACAAGTCAAATCTCCTTTTGCTGGATGCGTAAGAATGTACCGACATTGAAAACGTTCTCTGTTTGGTGTTTCCTGGAAAAAAAGATCTTGCGGGAATTTATCTCGTGAATACCGCACATGAAGACGCGTAAAGAATACCTGCGTATTGGCGTTCACATTGGTGGCCCATGTAACACCAGCCTGCGCAAATTCCTGATAAATTGGAGGAGGTCCCACGCAAGGATCACATTTCACTCCAGCTTGTTGCGGAGAAACATCCCAAGCATATTCAAGAAAGACACCATTTCTTCCTTCACGTTCGTATTGTTTCTTGAAAACATCCTTGTAGAATTCTCCAAACTTATTCTTTACAAACAAAGGAATATTGCGGTCTGTAGGAGGCTTTATGGTTCTGTAATTGGTAGACTCTACACGTCCATTTTTGGTAAAGGCATATACGATCATGTCCTGCGTGCCACTTGAATTGGCCATTCCAAGACGCAAAGGCAACATGAATCGATCTGATTCGAAGTTAATTTGGAGCGGCGATAAAAATTCTGAGTTGGGCATTTTATCTATGTTCACTTTCGCCACAAAAAACTTCATCTTCGATTTGATATAAGGCTCCAATACTTCTTCCGCCTGAGCAGGAATTTTATACCCATTGTCAATCAGCCAACGCTTTAGTCCATCTGATTCTTTGGCTGACAAAATGAGGATATCGTACTCTCCCACTTCATACTGAGCCTCAATCGTTACGCTATACGATTCATTTTCAACCATGCTCTCCATACTTGGGGCAAAGTCCATAGATTTAGTCATTCTTGACGCGGTAATTTCTACCATATCATAAACCGGTTGACAAGGATTGCTGTCGTAGTATTCTACAAGTCTAGGTGCGGAATAAGCATCCAGTGCATCAAAGATTTGTCTGTTGACAACTTTGATGTCATTTTCACGCAAAACAACGGGAACAGGCACCACCATTGCAAAGTCACGGACATCTCCTTTGAAGTCATTGGACATGGTGATCGTTGTGGAGTTGCCATCTCTTACAAGAATGACTTCCGATTTATTGTTGAATAATTTGGCATCTGCTTTTGCCACATAAAAGCCGCAAAATGACATACCCTCTGATGTGATGGCTACCATAAGTAGTACCAGCCAGATGCGGGTTAGGGATTTGGTAATTTTTTCCATGTTAGATAAGATTAATGTGCTGATTGATTAAACCATGTAAATTGTTTGCCTTTGAAAAAATGATCCAGCAGCACGGTAAGTGGAGATACTGCCAGTAACACCCACATGGGTGCAGTAAAGAGATAATGCCATGAAGTCAGCGCAAAAGATGCAACCGCAATTAGTGCAGCCCAAAGAATTCGACCTTTCCTTGAATTGGGAGTGGTACGTGGGTCCGTAATCATGAAGAAGGCAAAAAGCAACAAGCTGCCATTCATAAACTTATGAATCAACACGTCCATGTCCCAGCCTAACCAAAGAACCGTTCGTGAAAACTCCAAAGCAAAAAGTGTTAATAGAAATGTAATTGAAGTATCAATTCTCCCCACTTTCAGCAGCACCATCAGTGCTGCACCAGAAAAGAACAACATGAGCATAGGAGTACTACCCCATTGTCCTGGACTAATCCATGCCGGACCGCCTAAGATGATCACTAGCATGATTCCGAAGTTGGCAGGATTGAAGAGGTGTTTTCCTTTGAATCGAATCAAAAACTTAGATGCAATAGCCAATATTGACCCTAGGGCACACCACAATAAATCAGAACAATGGAAAAGTAAACTAAGCCCTAAAGCAGTTATTAGAGCGCTTTTTATTGAATGAGCGGGGAGTTTCAAAAGCACCACAGCTCCGAGTTGGGTAGAAAGTGCAGCAGTAAAAATTGTGATATAACGCAAAGTATGTTCTGTCCATCCCAAGGATATCAGGCCATAGGCCAGAAAGGAAGTAAGAAATACAATTTGAAAATGCCGTGCATCCCGCACAAAAAGATCCCAAAGTCTGGCGTAAATAGG
>CAZKMC010000331.1:0-3092 GCA_964553485.1 uncultured Comamonadaceae bacterium | reverse complement strand
ATGCTCCATGGCTCCCTCACAAACTAGCTATTGCGAACTAAGTCAATAGGCCTGTCAATGCATATTGGAATCAGGGATTGGCACACCAATGACCGGCTTAGAGAACAGTAGGATTGTTCCACAGTAGTAGGTTTTGCTAACAAAAAGCATTTGGTTTGTTCAGTTGAGACGATGAAAAACATCAAAGTCACATAACCGCAAATACACGAATTAATCTTTTTTTTTCGCCTGTTAGGCGTGTAATAATCTAGTTTTGTCGAAGTATTCAAATACTTCGTACACATGTCCTACGAGTAACTCCCTCAGAATGTTCCTACGCAAGGAATAAATATGTCCTACAGCCTAAAAAGGATTTTTTAATTTGGAAATGGTTTGCATGGGATCTTCAGATGCAAATACTGCACTGCCCGCTACTAAAGCATCGGCTCCTGCTTCAACGAGTCTTTTGACGTTGGATGTATCCACCCCTCCATCGACTTCAATTAGGAAGGAGTGAGAACCTTCCTCGCGCAGCATGCGCAAACGCTCAATCTTCTTATATGTGTTCTCAATAAATTTTTGTCCGCCAAAACCCGGATTCACGCTCATGACAAGCACAAGGTCAACCATATCAAGCATATCTTCCAATACGCTTACAGGTGTATGCGGGTTCAAGGCCACTCCTGCTTTCATACCACAGCTTCTGATTTTTTGACAAGTCCGATGCAGATGTGTGCAGGCTTCATAATGAACTGTGAGGACAGCAGCTCCCAGTTCTGCAAAAGTTTCTATGTATTTATCTGGGTCTACAATCATCACATGGACGTCCAGAGGCTTTTGAGCAAGCTTTTGCATGGCCTTGATTACAGGCATTCCATATGAAATATTGGGGACAAATACGCCATCCATGACATCGATATGAAACCAATCAGCTTCACTTTCATTTACTAGTTGTATGTCCTTGCCAAGATTATTGAAATCAGCAGCAAGCATTGAGGGTGCTATCAAATGGGCCATGGATTCTGAATTTTGTGCAAAGAAACAAAAAGCGATTTGCCCAGATGAACCTATCCTGCATTTGGTGGATAAATTTTAGCATATTGTGAACATGAAGTTAATTGGGCTTACGGGAGGCATTGGAAGTGGGAAAAGTACGATTGCCAGGATTTTTGGCTCTATGGGCATTCCTGTCTTCGATAGCGATTTTGTAGCCAAATCATTGTATGAGAGTGATATTCAATTAAAGAATGAAGTCAAGGCTCTGTTTGGCGATGATCTTTTCTTACATGGAAAACTTCAGCGAGACAAACTTGCCAAGGTTGTTTTCAATGATGAGCAAAAACTAAAAGATTTGACCAGCTTAGTGCACCCAGCAGTGCGCAGAGCATTTAGAGAGTGGCTTTCAAATATTTCTCCGGATGTTCCATATATCATTCGGGAAGCCGCTATACTATTTGAAAGTAGGAGTCATGAAGATTGTGACGAAGTAATTACGGTTAGTGCACCGGAATCAGTAAGAATAGCTCGAGTAATCCAGCGAGACGGCGCCACAGTAAATGATATTAGGTCCAGGCTTTCTAAGCAATGGACAGATGCGCAACGCAATGAAAGGGCAGATCAAGTGATTGTTAATGACAATCAATCTGCCGTGTTGCCTCCTTTAATGCAGTTGCACAAAAAATGGCTTGGAGCAATCTAACGGTTGCCCGCAAAGTTTTGAATCTCGATGGCTACTTGTCCCGCCACCTCATCTGCCAATTGAAATTGCAGGTCTACCACAGACTTCAATTGATCTCTGCCTGAAAGCATATCTTCCAAGGATTTTTTGCTTTCGGAATCGTATTCGATGTAGTCTTGTGAAGATCCGATAAGTTGGTACTTCCAAAATCCTGGATAGAGCAATTCATTATTTCCATTGAATTTAGCATAATGGATTTCATCATCTACGCAGAACGGCAAATTTCCCGCTGCGATAACCTCTCCGGTTTCAGTATTCATCAATTGATAACGAAACCCTCCTTCTAAAACTCTCTTTTGAGAGTATTGCATGTATTTGGTTTTTGCACTTTTCAAACTAGTTCCCAACCACCCTTTCTTTTCGGAAGGGATCAAACGTCCTGTAGTTTCTTTGTAATTGACTAATTCTCCGATCACTACATATTCAGCACCAAGAAACTGCCCCGCTTCCGCTACACTCGATTCATCAAAGCCAGCTTCCATCATTTGCTGTTGTTCTGCAAGCAGATCATCTAAATGGTCTCTGTCTACCAACCTGATCAATGGATCATTGAGGTTGACGATGTTCTTTTTTATCTCAGCTGAGATTGAATTGTTGAGTTGCTCGTTGTAATTCTTTTTGTTCTTGCTTAAAAATGCAATTGTGAAAGAAGCTTCTTCACGGCATTGATTCAGGCGGCTTAAAGCATCTTTGTAATCTGCATCAATGTCTGTGACCTTTTTGAAATATCCGAAGCCCTCTCGAAACAGTCCCAGTTCCATGGCTTTGAC
This sequence comes from uncultured Comamonadaceae bacterium, assembly GCA_964553485.1. Classification (GTDB taxonomy): domain Bacteria; phylum Bacteroidota; class Bacteroidia; order Flavobacteriales_D; family Sanyastnellaceae; genus CAZKMC01. The sequence goes on along the minus strand of CAZKMC010000331.1, from coordinate 605 downwards.
GCCTTTGTTGTAGTTGGGAAGAATTTCCATCAATCTTGTGAGGTACAAAGCTTCTTGGTTGTCTGGCTGAATGCGATAGAGTTGACTTAAGTAAGTATGTGCCGCATTGTACTGTTGATTGAGGACTGCTTGTTCAGCCGATTCATATAACCAATTGGCTTTAGCTAATTTGGCCTCTGACCTTGTGAGATCCAACATCATAGGCCTCTCCAAGTTAAGCCATTGATATTGAAAGAGTATATCTTCAATTGAATTTAGGTTATTCAGGCATGCATCAAATTGTCCGGAATTCAGAAGTCCTTTAGCTTGAGATACTTTTTGGTTTAAAAGAATATTTGCTTCTTTTTTGGCCCCGATTTGAGCCTCTACATTGGATGGATTGGACTGGAAAATATTTGCATACTTCTCCAAAGCTTCTAGGTGAAGTCCAGCCGTTTCTAATTTTTGTGCTTCTTCCAGTAATACCTGTTGCGAGTTACAACCTGCGATTAAGGACGCGATCAAAAAACTGAAGAGTAGATTCTTGAGGGGCATAGCTTCTATTTCACCTCACAGATACAAGTTCCATTCCAAGAAATGGGAAGTTATTTGGTACCGCGAAATTA
>CAZKMC010000330.1:0-3095 GCA_964553485.1 uncultured Comamonadaceae bacterium | reverse complement strand
CCTAATGATTCAGAATCTAAGTTCTTGAATAACGAAATGGTGGACATTCTAACTGCTTGGTATTCTTCCAACATCTGCTTTAGACTCCATGATTTCACATTGCTCATAGCCACGTAGTCATCCTGTTCGAATCCAGACAGTACCTGACCCTCCCCCCTGGCAAAACATAAGGCTCTGTATGCAAATATCCGTTCACAGTCCAATACATGGCCTAGAACTTGCGACAAGGTCCATTTTCCTGGTGCATATGCATAACTAAGTAGATCAGACGGCAAACTCTCCATCCATTTTGAATTTCGGATAAAACTTGTTTGAAGCGTCTGAACAAGGTCCTTTCCGTCGGTTTTTGAAATATACCGCATGAAATACCCCGGAATATCGGTGGCACTTGTCTTTTCTGACATACGTTGAATCTGTTTTTGAAGCCGTTAAAGTGACAAACATGCCCGTTCATTAATCTCCGATATGGAGTGAACTTAATGGCACTACATTTGTAATTAGTTATATAGATTCTTCTTTCTGAAGGATCACCTTTTGGTTAAGGTTTTTAGCATTAGGCCGGCATTCAATGTCGGCCTATTTTTTTTATCAAATCCCAACCGTAAAAAAGAGAGCTGAGTTCCACAGCTTCTGATCAAAGTCTCCCATTTTAATGTGGTCTTTTGATAATCTAAACCCTAACTGGGCTTCGTACTTATCTGCGAAAAAGAATTCAATTCCTGTCCCCCCGTAATATCCCAAACCTGTGGCCGTTAAGCTGCTATTTGGTCCATTGAAATTGTTTGGCCCAATAAATCCTACCCATAGGTCGAAAGTGGTTCCTTCAATCTCCAAATAATTTCGATTCAACTTAGTCCCCGTAAAAGTACCGCCAGCCTCAAAGAACCAATTGCTTTCTTCATTGATTACCATAGCTGTTCTATAACCTAAAGAGAGTAACAGCCTATCTTCCTCACCAATGATATTGTAAAGTCTCAAATCTTCTGCCCCCTGTCCGTTTTCAGGTAACAAGTTGGTCCGGAGAGTAAATTTATCTGCTGCTTTTAGACTCGCATAGTTAGCATCCAGACAAATCGCATTTTCAGTATTAAACCGATATGCAATTCTAAATCCAACAAGCATTCCTGGGTTATACCTCATGTTTCCGGGAGCTGCATCATACGGGATTGTAAAACTCTCCACATTGAGCAGATTCTGCACTTGAACCTCAGTTTGACCTAAAAATAGTCTGCTTTCGATGTCATAGCATTGTGCTTGTGTATCATTCAACTCGTAAAAACACGTGCCGTTAAAAAATGAAGCCGACGCTTTATTTCCAAAATAGACACCCAAATTAAGACCAAAACTAAATCCCCGTCGCTCTTCAAACTCCCACAGGTCTTCATCCTCATCGCTCTGTGCATGTATAGAAGATAATGTGACAACCGAAAAAACAAGCATCCCAACCAATCGTCTGCTCACCCCATAAATCCAGATACTTCTCATATTCTAAAATTACCAAAATTCTTGCTCAACCTCACCGGATTTCAATTGTTAGCTCCACATACTCCTTCGGCCAATCTGAAGCATCTGTTTCGAGAGCCCCAATTTCATCAATCACAGACATTCCGTTAGTTACATAACCAAATACTGTATGCTCATTATCCAAATGAGGTGCTCCACCTGTTTCAGCGTAAATTCTCTTTTCCTTGGCGGTATACTCTCTTCCATTCTCCTCAGAATTTTGAAACAATTCCAACCTACCGATTTTCCTTCCTTGAACAATATAGAAATCGTATGGCGCAGAACATTTATATGGATTGGCCACATAACTCCTTGACATCGCTAAGGCACCTCGTCTGTGAAAATGTTCAGGACGTATTTCAGGGGGAAGACAATAGTCTCCAATAATCCAGCGCTTTTCCTGTGGAACCTCCGCTTCAGAATTCCCGCCTTGAATAATAAACCCCTTTACAATCCTCAGTATTTCAGTCGGATTGAAATATTCTCGTTTAATTAGATAAACAAAATTCGCTCTATGTAATGGCGTCTCTTCAAGCAACTCAATTTCAATGTCGCCCTTGGAAGTATGCATGACAATTTTCGTTTCTGGGTTTTCTTTTCCAAATTCAAGGAGAAAATCTACGCAGTTATCAGAATTGAGCCTTGGATAAAGCGGTTTGTTATTCTTTTGGCTCTTTCGAGCCGAGGAAGTTTGATTCCCAACTTCAGGTTTACTCACCAAAGGCGAAGAATCCAACTCACCGGAACTTTCATTGTCGGCGCAACCTAGAACCACCACAAACAAAAAGGTAAAAACAAGTCGGTACTTGATCATTATGCAAAAATAGCAGGGATTTGCTATCAATCAAAAATGAACATAAGACTTCATTATGCATGTTGTGGTAGTATATTTGAACATGCTTTTTGCCGTTACAGACATAGAAACTACAGGTGCTTTTGCAGCAGGCAACAGTATTACCGAGATCGCAGTTGTGCTAACAGACGGTGTTAACGTAGTGGATAGTTACAGCACATTTGTAAAACCAGAAAAGCCCATCCCTCCTTTCATTACGCACTTAACGGGTATCACGAATGAAATGGTAGAACACGCTCCTGTGTTTGCGGATATTGTAGATGATCTTGAGTCATTCACTTCAGAAGCTGTGTTTGTTGCTCACAATGTTGGTTTTGATTACTCCTTCATCAAGAAGCATTTTGAAATGTTAGACTTGCGTTTTAATCGCAACAAATTATGTACGGTTCGATTAGCCCGGGCTATTTCACCAGGATTGACATCTTATAGTCTGGCAAACCTCTGCCGGCATTTTGACATTCAAAATACCGCTCCTCACAGAGCAATGGGAGACACAATGGCCACAGTTGAGCTTTTCCATCTACTAGTTAAAATGGACAAAGAAGGTCATATAGCCAAAACCTTAAAAAAGGGTTCTGGAGAACAATGGCTTCCACCCCATCTTCTGGCGGAAACATTTCAAAGTCTTCCCGAAAAGCCAGGCGTATACTATCTAAGAGACAGCAAGGGGAAACCACTTTATATTGGCATGTCCATCAATATCAAAAAACGGATCAGACAGCACTTTGGCGGGACAATG
>CAZKMC010000329.1:0-3107 GCA_964553485.1 uncultured Comamonadaceae bacterium | reverse complement strand
ATATTTGCGGCGAAGCGAATTTCATTAAGCATCAAAGTTAGGAGATTTTTGCACCCAATTGGAAATAGTAAGCGCTGAATTTGCGCCACCTTTGTCACAAGAAAACACAAATGAAAAACCGTCAGGAATTACATGAGTTTTTAGAGATGAAGGCGGCCCAGTATGAACAGGCCTTCTTCCTTGATACAGACCCAATTAGCATTCCGCACAGCTACAAGTTGAAGGAGGATCAAGAAATTAGTGGATTCATTGCCGCTACCCTTGCCTGGGGTCAACGTGTAACGATTATCCGCAATGCGCAGTCTTTTCTTGAACGCATGGACAATGACCCTTATTCGTTTGTGATGAATTCAAGTGAGGATGAGCTGGTTCGATTCGAAGGGTTTGTGCACAGAACTTTCAATGCCCATGATGCCATGCATTTCGTTTTAGCTCTCAGACATGTTTATAAAAATCACAACGGTTTGGAGTCTTTGATAGCTTCGGGAGAAGATGCACAACATGGATTGGCCAAACTGCATGAGGCCTTTTTTGAAATCCCGCATGAAACCCGCACCCGCAAGCATGTATCCAATCCGCTCAGGGGTTCGTCTTCAAAACGTCTCAATATGTACCTAAGGTGGATGGTGCGTGGGGGAGAAGTGGATTTAGGGATTTGGAAAAACATTCCTCCCGCTAAATTGATGCTGCCATTGGATGTGCACACCGGCAACGTATCTAGGAAATTGGGTTTGTTGAATCGCAAACAAAATGACTGGAAAGCCGTTGAAGAAGTAACAGAAGCTTTGCGCAAATTCGACCCCAAAGACCCGGTCAAATATGACTTTGCTTTGTTTGGTTTGGGTGTTTTTGAAAATTTTTAGCTGGCGCGAGGACAGGCGTCTCCGTTCATCATAAACACTAACTTTCGGGTAGATGCAAAGGAGAATAATACAAACCGCGGATGGAAGCGCCTCGTTGGAATTGCCCAACAAGCAAGAGACTTACCACAGTCGGCATGGCGCCGTCCAAGAGTCTGAACACGTGTTCATTGGAAACGGGTTGAAGAAATTAGAGGGGCTCGCTAAACTTTCTATTTTGGAAATAGGTTGGGGTACAGGCCTGAACAGCCTATTGACTTTGCATCATGTAGTGCCCACTCAGAACCTTGCTTATTCGGCAATAGAAACAGATCCATTGGAGTGGGATCAGGTTATTCAATTGAACTATTGTACAGGACAGCTGGGGTATTTGTCAGAAAAATTTGCCCAAATGCATCAACTTCCATGGAATGAGTGGCAAGTAATAGCTCCCAATTTCCAATTTCAAAAGTTGCCGTTCTCGTTGCAGGATGTAGTCCTAGAAAACGGGGCCTTCAACCTTGTCTATTTCGATGCATTTGGTCCTCGAACCCAGCCTGAACTTTGGGAGCCATGGGTTTGGGAAAAAATGCATGCAGTTATGAAAGATAATGGTGTATTGGTAACTTACTGCGCCAAAGGGCAAGTGAGAAGAGACATGCAAGCGGCTGGTTTTTCTGTTGAGCGACTTGAAGGCGCCCCGGGAAAAAGAGAAATGCTTCGCGCTTTAAAAATGAATTCATGACACCAAGCAAGTTTAATATTAGGGCATACATGATTTTGCTCCATGAAGGCAAGATCTTGATTGCTGATGAAAGAATCAAAGGGTCCAGCTACATCAAACTGCCTGGAGGTGGATTGGAATTTGGAGAAGGACCACGTGATTGTATCCTCAGAGAAGCGCAAGAAGAATTAGGGCAAGAAGTAGAGGTGCTTCATCATGTGCATACCACTGAAATGTTTGTCCAGTCCAAGTTTTATCCTACAGATCAAGTTGTAGCTATCTATTATCAAGTACAACTCAAAGAAGATCCTACTTTTCGGGTTTCAGAAGAGAAGCACGATTTTCAGGGCACCGGGGAAGATGAAGAATCCTTTAGATGGGTAGATTGGGATGATTTGAAGACGAACGATCTGAGTTTTGAAACTGATCGTGCGGTAATTAGGCAGCTTAAGATGGAGGATTGATTAGGCGTTTTTAGAGTTTAATGGTGCACTTTTCAATTGGGAGCACCATTTTTTTTATCTCTTAAATCAAAACAAGGGTGCTGGTTGCTGTGAAAGACTGATGGAACTCTCCTCGGCCTGAAAGGCCAAAAACTAAAAGATGCCTAAACGCTTGATCACACAGCTTTCAACCAATTTATAAAGTCCTTTTGGAGAATAGGTGCGCCAACCCATTTCATTGAGCTGGCCGCCGAGTACCAAATAGCTGTCAACATTGGCCTCCTGGAATTCTTCAAGCACATGTTGGCTAAAATTGAGGAGGGCAATCCAACCATCTTCATCTTCTACTTCATCAAACCATTCCTCGTAATAACAATCATCAGAGGAGTGGAAATTAAGCACGTTCTCTCCAATCATAATGAATTTGTGAACGCCTTGCAACATGAAATGCTCCACAATGTTCCGCTTCAAAGTCATGATGTCATTGTGCAAAGTGTCATTCCATTCTCCCATCATTTCAATGATGACATACCCCTTTTCATAGTCTGCAAATAGCACTTTAATGAAAAGCGTGGACGAGCCTATATTGTCCCATTGGGGATGAATAAAGTGGTCGTAGATGCGCTCTGAAAAAAGAAACTCGCTATATTCTTTTTCAAAAAAGGGAGAGAGTGGATCTTCAGAAGATTCATAATGATCTCTCCAATTGTAATAGGGTTCGATGTTGTGCACTAATTCTTTTTTCTATAATTATCTACTGCCTTGCGCACGCTTCCATGTTCCAACAACAAGGCTTTTGCTTCCTCGGTCTGAATGCCGAGTTCTTCTGCAATCATACGTGTCCCACGATGAATAAGCTTGTGGTTACTCAATTGCATATCCACCATTTTGTTCCCTTTCACATGTCCCAATTGAATCATGAGGGAGGTGGAAATCATGTTCAAAATAAGTTTTTGTGCGGTACCCGCTTTCATTCTTGTAGATCCAGTTACAAATTCTGGTCCCACAACCGCCACAATTGGAAAGTCGGCTACTGCTTCCAAAGGCGTTTGTTCATTGCATGTAATACAAGCAGTGAGGATATTGTTCTTTTGGCACTTG
>CAZKMC010000328.1:0-3109 GCA_964553485.1 uncultured Comamonadaceae bacterium | reverse complement strand
TGGTGTTCTTGAGCCTTTACAAGCTTCTCCAGTTATTATTGAAGACGGCTGCTTTATTGGAAGTAGATGTATTGTAGTTGAAGGGGTGCGAGTCCGAAAAGAAGCTGTTCTTGGCGCCAACGTAGTCCTCACTCAATCCACCAAAATAATTGATGTAACAGGAGAAAAACCTGTCGAAACAAAAGGTGAAATACCGGAAAGATCAGTGGTTATTCCCGGAAGCTATACCAAAGACTTTCCTGCTGGTAAGTTTCAAGTAAATTGTGCTTTGATTATTGGAAAGCGCAAAGCAAGCACTGATAAAAAGACAAGCTTAAATGATGCCTTGAGAGACTTTGGTGTTTCTGTCTAATTGGCCTTATTAAAATCATGAAGAAAATCCTCGTCATTCAAACGGCCTTCATTGGAGATGCCATTCTCGCAACGTCAGTTTTGGAAACCCTTCATGCAGGATTGCCAGAAGCAAAAATTGACCTGCTTGTAAGAAAAGGAAATGAACTGCTTTTTGAACATCATCCCTTTCTCAACGAGGTATTGGTTTGGAAAAAGCGAGAGGAGAAATACAAAGGCCTTCGAAACATAGGGAAACGTATTCGGGAAAATAATTATGACGTGGTTGTCAACTTACACCGCTTTGCAAGTTCAGGGTTACTCACAGCTTTTTCTGGAGCTCCAATTAAAATAGGCTACAAGAAAAATCCATTATCGAGATTTTTCACTGAAAGACACCAACATCCAATTGGCCAAAAAAACGATTCAAAATTCCTTCATGAAATTGATAGGAATTATGGCCTTTTGAAGACCATCACAACAACATCCCTCAGAGGCCCAAAGCTTTATCCGCACCCAGACGATTTTACAACAGTTTCGAATTACACAGGAAGGCCATTTATTACCATTGCCGCTGGTTCAGTGTGGTATACAAAACAATGGCCCCTTGAAAAATGGAAAGATGTAATCTGGAACTACAGACATTACAACATGTTCTTTCTTGGGGGAAAAATGGAAAAGGAAATGATAGATCTTTTCATTTCAGAGTTTCCAAGGCTCAATCTGGTTAACCTTTGCGGCGAACTTTCCCTGCTTCAATCTGCAGCTTTGATGCAAAAAGCAACAATGAATTTTGTGAATGACAGTGCCCCACTTCATTTAGCGTCTGCTATGAATGCGCCAGTTACGGCAATCTATTGTAGCACAATTCCTGAATTTGGGTTCGGACCTCTTTCAAAAGACTCTCATGTAATTCAGACTCAAGAAAACCTGGCTTGCAGACCGTGTGGTCTTCACGGAAAATCAGAATGTCCTGAAAAGCATTTTAAATGCGCATTGACAATCAAACCAGAGCAATTTGTACAACTTCCAAAATTGCAATAATGGAAGATAGCTGGCAGTGGAAAATACCAATTCCTGAATTCCCTTTTAGATTGGATCATCATTCATCGATAACATCTTTAGGGTCCTGTTTTGCAGATGAAATAGGGGGCAAATTGGAGCAAGCAGGATATTCCATTTTCAATAATCCGCATGGCATACTCTTCAACCCATTCTCGGCTGCTAGGGTCATAAGCCACGGACTGAATCCCGAGGCGTATATACCAAGAATCACCCAAGGAAACGGGCTTTTTCATTCGATGGACCATCATGGGAGTTTCAGTAATTCTGACGAAGAGGCATTACGAAAAAATATAAATTCCACAGGACAAATAATCAATGAGTATCTCAAGAAAAGCTCTTGTCTTTTGCTCACCTTCGGAACGGCAATGTCCTGGGTATGGAATGAGGACGGGCAAACAGCAGCCAATTGTCACAAAATACCCCAGTCTATGTTCACCCAGACTTTATTCAAGGCTGCAGAAATAGTAGAAGTTTGGAAACCACTTATTTGCGCCCTGCGCGAGGAGAATAGCAATCTCCATATCGTGTTGTCAGTGAGTCCTGTTCGTTATTTCAAGGGAACTCCTGAAATGAATACGAGGTCCAAGTCCCAACTAATAATTGCAGCACATGAATTAGCTGAGAAATTTGACTTTGTCTATTATTTTCCGGCATATGAAATTCTGATAGATGAGCTTCGTGATTACCGGTTCTACAAAGATGATTTAAGGCATCCGTCGGATTTGGCCGTAGAATACGTTTGGAAAGCTTTTCAGGAAAGTTGCATGCAGCCAGAGATCATTGCATTGAACCAAAAGCTAATAAAGATTGACAGAAGAAACTCTCATCGGCCAACGGCCAAACCACAATCTTCAACATCTGAAGTGCGCCAAGAGGTGGAAGAATCTAAACAAGCCCTGATTCAAGCATTCTATTCTTCAGGAAGTAGGACATAAAAAAAGCCCCATCAATGACAGGGCTTTGAAATCATATGTATGAGCCTTTATTCGCAATCAAGCCCAACACAAAGGCCGGCGTCTGTTGCATCATTAGGCTTATATAAAATCTTCAAAGTTTGGCCTTCTGTAAAACCAGGCATGAAATAACTTGCTGTTCTTCCATCTGTTGTTCTAACCTTAGCTTCAATCTTCAATAACTGAGTGGTGTTGTTTCCCCAATCAACATTCTGATAACGGAATTCAATTCCATATTCAGCCAACGCATTTTTGTACTCCATCAAATCATAACGACTTGTTTCTTGTGTTATCTCAACAGTTACAAGGTCTTCAGTAATGGTGACCTGTGATTGAGAAGGCGTGCAAAATGCCGCTGCAATGCCAATTGTAAAAAGAATCTTCTTGATCATACTCCGTTTATTTGGACCAATTTATTAAAAAAGCACGAGGCCTCACACATGTATGATGCATTCTGCCGTCAAAAGGTTGCAAGCTGTGCCATTTTTCTTTTTCAGCATTCCATAATTGACAGTTCCTGAATTATAAATCAAAAATCGATCTTATGTCTGCTGAAAAATTGAGTCCCCGACAAAAAATGATTGGAATGATGTACCTCGTGCTCACGGCAATGTTAGCATTGAATGTTCAAAGAGAGGTGCTAGATGCATTTGTACTAATTAATGAGGGTGTTGAAACCACCAATAAATCCGGTCAAATTCGGACAGAACTGATGCTGAGTGAGTTCAAGTTTGCCAACAACCTTGACCCGGACAAAACAG
>CAZKMC010000327.1:0-3120 GCA_964553485.1 uncultured Comamonadaceae bacterium | reverse complement strand
ATCCGCCTAACTTCTTAATCAGCTCGTCTCCAGGCCATAGCTCATTGTCTGTATTGGATTTATAGAACCTGCTGAACCAGCCTGTTCTTCCAAGAACTTCGCGGTTTCCAATGAAAAGCAAGAACTGTCTTAGCTCTTTTTGAAACACAATAATGAGGGCAATTACTCCCACACCAATAAACTGTCCCAGAATCTCTCCTAGCATCTCCATTTGCAAGGCAGTAACCAATTTCCAAAGAAGGTAAATAGCAAGAATTCCCACAAAGATTTTAATCGCAGGGGTTCCACGCGTCAGGATGTAAAGCTGATACAGGATAATTGCCACAAGGACAATGTCCAGTACATCAATGAATGAAATATCAATGAAACTCATCAGCATCATACCACTAGTGAATTGGAATATTCATAAATCTTTATCACTTCACAAGCCTCTTTTACATCATGAACTCTCAAGATTTTGGCTCCATTTTGCAAGGCCGACAAATGTAATGCAGATGTTCCATTAAGTGCATCTACAGCTTTAATTTCCAGCAAGTTATTAACCATTGATTTTCTTGAAATCCCAACCAATATGGGGAGGCCAAAAACCTGTAATTGAGACAACCCTTTCAAAAGTAGGTGGTTGTGCTCTAGCGTTTTTCCAAATCCAAAACCTGGGTCAATAATAACATGCTGCACTCCTTGGTCCTGTAATTCTTTTTTGGCTTCGCCGAGGAAGTTTATCACCTCATTCAACACGTTTTCATAAACAGGTTGAACTTGCATGTCTGAAGGAGTTCTTTGCATATGCATAAGAACGTATGGCACCTGCAACTTGGCAACTGTTGTCCACAAGTTAGGATCTATTTTCCCCGCAGAAATATCATTGACCATTCCAGCTCCTGCTTCAACGGCGCTTTTTGCCACATCTCCGTAGAATGTATCTATTGAGATCCGCACATTTGGGATGTGCTTTACCAGTTCTTCGATCACTGGAAGTACTCGGTCTAATTCTTCTGAAGAAGTAATCCTGCTTGCTCCAGGACGAGTAGATTGACCACCTATGTCTATGATTGTGGCGCCTTCTTCCCACATTTGTTGTCCTAACTCAACTGCTTCATTAGGATTGACAGAACGGCTTTTAGAATGAAAAGAATCGGGAGTAGCATTTAGAATGCCCAGTGCAATCGGCTTACTTAAATCAAGAAGCTGACCTTTAAAAGTCATGGTCGATATGCCCTGAATGGTTTGCAAGTAGGTTGTATCTTTCGGCTTCGAAGATAGCACGAAACTTAATGAATCAGACCCAACAGCAGTACCAAGAAGCAATTGACCAGTGCAAATCACTGTTCATGAAAAAAGCATCTGATTATGGAACAGCCTGGCGCATCTTGCGCACCACCTCACTGACAGATCAGATTTTCATCAAAGCAAATCGGATTCGTACAATTCAGGAAACAGGCAAAAACAAGGTAGGAGAGGAGATCAGTGCTGAATTTATTGGCATCGTCAATTATGGTATAATGGCATTGATCCAATTGGAATTACCAAATGATTTGATGGACCTTGAAATACCTTTGGAAAAAGTAGAAACGCTTTACGACAGACATTCTCTGGCCACCAAATCACTTATGGAAACCAAAAACCATGATTACGGAGAAGCTTGGCGCGACATGCGCATCAGTTCTTTGACTGATTTAATTTTGATGAAAATTCTTCGAGTCAAACAAATTGAAAATAATCAAGGAAAAACATTGGTTAGCGAGGGCGTTGATGCCAACTATATGGATATGGTGAACTATGCCTTATTTGCACTCATCAAGCTGAAACTTGGAGAAGAATAGAATTGTTACTCTTGTTAAGTTTGAGTTAAAAAAGGAACAATCGGCCTCGTTCAACAGTAAATTACCAGACCAAAAGTATTAAAGACCAAAAACCGCTATGAAATCAATCGTCATTATTAGTAGAATTTTAGTTGGCTCCCTTTTTATTGTTTCGGGTCTCATCAAAGCCAATGATGCCTTAGGGTTTGAATACAAACTTCTTGAATACTTCAGTGAGAAAGCACTAGACATGGAGTTTTTGATCCCTTTTGCACTTCCTGTAGCGATAATCATTTGCATCAGCGAAATACTTCTAGGAGCAGCACTATTGTTAAATGCATTACCAAAGCTCACCAATGCTTTGATGCTGGTGATGATCTTGTTTTTCACCTGGCTAACCTATTACACGGCTTCTTGTGACCCTTTTCAAAAGCAGACTTTCGTGAATGAGCAAGGCCAGGAGTATATTGATAACCCTGAATGTGTGTTGGAATGTGGCTGTTTTGGAAATGCCATTCCATTAACACCGTGGGAGTCATTCACCAAAGATGTGGTTTTGTTGTTTTTCATCATTATTACTTTTCTTGGAACTTATGTGTTTGGTTATACCAAGATTAACACGACTCGGGAGGATCTGATCATAGTCACCGCATCCTTGACTTTAACCTCGCTATTTGCGCTTTTGATGTTGGATTGGTTATTTCCAATTCTGTTTACTGCCTTGGTTTTGGGGGCAGGGTTAATAGTGAAACGCTACTACAAAGGTGCTGGAAGAGAATGGGTGATGGCACTTGGCGTCTTGATTGTTTGTATGACTTTCCAATACCAAACTTTGGCACATCTACCAATGCGCGATTACCGGCCATATGCAGTGGGTGAAGACATCGTCTACAACATGAAAACGGCAGAGGAATTAGGTAAAAAATCTCCTGTGTATGTTACCATGTATGTTCTCAAGAACAAAACCACTGGAGAAACGATTCAAATGGATTCTGAAAAATACCTCACAGAGAATATTTGGAAGGACAAGAATTTGGAAATCGCGGATTCATGGGGGCCTATCACAAAAGAATCTGGATATGAACCGCTTATTATTGATTTCATCATTGAAGACTATGATGGAAATGATGTGACCATGGAAATTCTTGAAGGCGATGATATCGTGTTCTTGCAAGTCACTTATGATCTTGAAAAAGCGGACCTTTCGAATCAACCTGCTATCTCAGCTTTTGCGGATGCAGCGCTTGCTGATGGACATCGATTCTTTGGAGTCACATCTGCAGGTTATGATGAAAGCGAAGAGTTCAGACACCAGCAT
>CAZKMC010000326.1:1931-3138 GCA_964553485.1 uncultured Comamonadaceae bacterium | reverse complement strand
TTCACTAGTGGGGAAAACAGAAATGGACCAGATGATTAGTTCGATCGATTCGAAATCCTTTTCTGACTCAAAACTAATTGTAGCTAAACAAGCAATCAAAGGCAATTGCTTAAAAGCAAGTCAGGTCAAAACACTGATGATGCTATTTGATTTTGAAGACGACAGGCTTGAATTGGCTAAATATGCTTACGATTTCACCCTAGATAAACAGAATTATTACATGGTCAATGATGCATTTACTTTTGAAATGACCATTGAGGAACTTAACGCCTATATTCAAAGCAAATAGGCTCTAAACCAAACGCTTATGAAATCGAGGAATATATATATCATTATAGCAATACTGACGGTCTTTACCTTCGGCTGTGCAACGTCAAAGTCTTTTTACAAAAAGGGGCAAAAACTTGAATCGGCAGGACTGATTCAGGAAGCCGCTAATAACTACTACGTAGCCCTTCAGAAAAACCGCAACAATGTAGATGCTCAGATTGGACTAAAAGGTTCTGGCCAGGCTGTTCTCAATAACTTTCTTCAGGAATTTGCTCTTGCAAAAGGATCCGGACAAAAAAAGGCAGCCATCCAAGCATGGGATATTGCCATGGACTACAATAAGAAAGTTGAAAAAGTTGGGGTAAAACTCAATGTACCAGACTTTTATAAGCAAGACTATCAGTCCATCAAGAGTTTATATCTGGATGAGCTTTATGAGGAAGGTCTCGCTTTAATGGATGAAGAAAAATACAAAGAGGCTGAAGCGAAGTTCACACAAATAAGCCGCCTAGATCCTGATTTTCAAGATGCAAAAGAACTATTAGATCTTGCATATGTGCAGCCACTGTATGAAAAAGGTGTCGCCGCTTTTGAAAATGAAAAGTACAGAGAGGCCTTTGGAGATTTTGTCAAAATCGAAAAAAGGTCACCCAATTACAGGGAAACTGGCGTTCTAAAAAATTCCGCCTTGGAACTGGGTACTTTTACAATCGCACTTTTGCCATTCGAAAATAGCACACCAATAAGTAACCTGGAATCAAAGATCTCAGCATACAGCTTAGAGGCTCTTACTTCTGTGCAAGACCCTTTTCTGAAAATTGTTGACCGCGACCACATGCAGTTAATTCTGGAGGAACAAAAACTAGGACTGACAGGAATCATTGATGAAAACTCTGCTGTTACTGTAGGAGAGCTCATAGGGGCTCAAGCCATTGTT
>CAZKMC010000326.1:969-1921 GCA_964553485.1 uncultured Comamonadaceae bacterium | reverse complement strand
TACTGTATTGGGATTTGAGCAACAATCTGGAAGACCTCAAAGTAGCGCTCGTGAAGGATACGAGCAGTATAAAGTGAAACAACTGGACAAAGAGACCAACAAATACTACTATGAAACGAAGTACAAAAAGACTTCTTACAAAGAGTTTACAAACTCAAACAGAGTCACCGTTTCTTTCCAGTTTAAAGTCATTTCCTTGAAGACCGGCGAAGTTATGCTGTCAAAGATTGTAGATAAAGAAACTAGCGACAGTGTCAACTATGGAGAATATGCTGGAGATTTATCTCTTCTATATCCGTCTACAATGAGAGGTGTAAACACTAGTTCAAGTGCCAAAAAGCAGCTGAACAATCTGATAAACGCAAATCGTCAATTGAAGTCGGTGGATGAATTAAGCAATTTGGTGTTTCAGGACGTGAGCAAGCTCATGAAGTCAGACATTGAAAAATTAATGTTGGACTTAGTAAAATGAAGAACCTCCTATACATATTGACATGCTTTGGATTTCTATTTGCTGGATGTAAAGGACAGGAACAATTGGTCGCTGCAACCACAACTCAACCGGAATGGGTTGCAAATCGGCCATTGAATAGGGCCTATTACGTAGGTATTGGCTCCGCTTCCAAAAAAGCCGACCCAATAAATTTCGCTCAAACGGCGAAAAAAAATGCTTTCGATGACCTTGCTTCAGAAATTAGCGTAGTGATAAAAAGCGAGAGTTTTCTCAATACGATGCAAGTCAACAAACAAGTGCAAGAACAGTTTTCATCTGTCATTGCAACCACTTCAAACGAGCGGATTGAAGACTTTGAGGTCATGGACGTATATGAAACTTCCGAAGATTATTACATCTACTATCGGCTGTCCAAAGCTTCTCACGAAGCCATTAAGGCCGAAAGGAAAAGAATGACACTTAATGCAGCTGCCGATCAATATTTGAAGGGGCTCGAAG
>CAZKMC010000326.1:0-959 GCA_964553485.1 uncultured Comamonadaceae bacterium | reverse complement strand
CCCTAGACCTTATGTTTAAAGGGTTATTCGAAATGAAAAATTATTGGAATGAGGTAAACCCTTATACAATCAACGAGAAAGAAACATATCTCGATTTAACTATTTACAATAGTATCCAGGACGTGGTTCAAGGGATTACCTTGGAAAGCAACCTAGAATCGATCGCAATAAACGCATCGAATAGTTTTCGGCAAGATGTAATAATTCAAACTAAAGTACATTCGAAGCCGGCCCCAGGACTCCCTTTTATATCTAGCTATGACAATGGAAAGTTGAGAAATCAGCAGAAACTAGTGTCAGATGTGAAAGGAAATACAACGGTAGCCGTGATGAACATTAATACCCTGAACCCACATTTACAATTGGAATTAATCCCAGACATGAAAGCTCTGGCCCCTTCAGGGCTTGACCTTATTCTGCTGCAGCCAATTCTCGATGGATTAGAACCAAAAAAATCTGTGTATCCAATCGTGGTTACTATGCCTACAATTGCATATTTCAACCAAGAGTCTAATCTGGGGAAAGTTGTTGAACAATCTCAATTGGCAGCTCCACTCCAGCAGGGACTTTCAAAAAGAGGTTTCCAGTTTACAGATAGAATTGACGCAGCAGATTATGTGATTTACATAGAAGCCTCTACCAAAGAGGGGGGAACTTCTCAAGGGTTTCATGTTGCTTTTCTAGAGATGCATGTAGTGGTTAGAAATAAAAATGGCGACATTGTTTACCGCAAAAGCATGCAAAATATAAAAGGGCTTCAATTGAACTATGAAGCTGCTGGAATTGAGGCGTTTAAGAAGGTCGGAAAAGCCCTCGAAAAAGATATTACAAATGACATTTCAGAGGCGATTCTCTGATTTGGCACAGTTTATGAAAATATTTGGCGCCTGTCGTGCAAGTTCAAGCCACTTTTCATGGGAAGTGGGTATCTCAAAGTTGCTGCTGTTTTTAGGTTTCGG
>CAZKMC010000325.1:0-3138 GCA_964553485.1 uncultured Comamonadaceae bacterium | reverse complement strand
CGGCCGATATCATTGTTTTGGTCATGTCATTATTTCGACCATATCATTGTTATCGGTGCAAGTTCAGAGCCCGATAGGGCGGCATTCTCGTAGCCCCGACCGAAAGGTCGGGGATTGCATGATCCCACAACAAATGATGAGCCCCAGTTGGGTGGCACAAAAATCATCCATCAAATCGAGTAGCATTTTTGTCGCGAGTCAGAGACTCGCGCCATTCGTTTGGATGGGCAGGGACAACCGTCCGAAGTGCCAGACGGAAATGCAGCGCAAAATCCTGATTTTCAGCGTGTCAGCGCGCACTATGTAGAGCTTACGCCCAATGCCACTACATGGCTTGGCGATGGGGAAGTGGTGTATGAAGGTCCCCAAACCACCGCTGGAGGTGATGCAGCCATTGACTTCGGGCAAGCAATTGCTGTGGGGGAGGGACAAACTTTCCTTTCTATCCCGCTCAGTGAGATGTCGCCAGGGAACTACGAATACCTCAGAGTGTCTTTATCTTACCAGGAATTTCAAATCGACTACCTCGCTCAAGGCTTCGATTTAAATGGGGTTCTGGCCGGGTTCATTGGATTCAATACCTACATTACTTCGTTTGCAGTCAACGGATTGAATGTGGACGTCAATGCAAACAAACTTCAAGGATATTGGGCATTCCAAACCTTGAGTCAGGTGATTGAGGGACAAGCGCCAGAAGGGGCAACTACCGTGGTGAATCCATTGTGGGATACCTCGCCAATTCCTGCGGGAAGTTGTTTGGTGACGGGACAATTTGCAGAGCCACTAATCATTTCCGGAAACGAAACCGAAGACATAGTAGTCACCATCTCGCTTTCGATCAACCAGAGTTTCGAGTGGACAGAAGTCAATGCGGACGGCCTGTTCGAGCCGGAAGCCGGAGAACAGGTGGTGGACATGGGAATACGGGGAATGATTCCGAGTTGGGACTAATCCAG
Organism: uncultured Comamonadaceae bacterium; assembly: GCA_964553485.1. Lineage (GTDB taxonomy): Bacteria > Bacteroidota > Bacteroidia > Flavobacteriales_D > Sanyastnellaceae > CAZKMC01. The sequence goes on along the minus strand of CAZKMC010000325.1, from coordinate 2,182 downwards.
AATTTCGCCAGTCTCCTGATCAATGCCGACAACTTCTTCATCTTCGTCTTCGTCTTCATGCGCGCTTGATGCGGCTTGTGCCGAAGGAATTGGAGTGTAGCCTTGGGCGATTAACTCCTGACGGTTGCGCTCGTCTTCAGAGTACGGATACACCTCGAGGATCTTGGTATAAGAAATACTCGGAATCACGAAGTGACTGATGCTCCCTTTCATGAATTCAACAATCTTGTCGTAGCAATCCCGGACATCCGTGGCGCTCAACAAGAAGTATTGGTTGGCTGATTTTTCCTTGCCAGACTCTTCGTCCATGCTCACGAAAGACACTTTGGCTTTGAACCACAGGTCAGCATCTTCATGACGGAAAACCTCCTGAAAGTTGGACTTGGTGATCTGCATCACTTCGTAGCCACCAGCGCCACCCATCTCGTCCATGATATGCATCATGCGGGTTTCCGCTTCTGTGTAATTGTAAGCATCCAGTACATATGATTCTGTCACCTTCCCCTCGTTGCCCGAGGCATCTACACGCATGTAGCGCACTTTGCAAGTAAACCAACTCTTGTTCATGAAAAATAATTTGGATAACAAAGGTAGGGCAGGCGCCAGCGGGAAAGGGTCGAGGAGTATGTGATTTTATGCACAGCGTATACACATAGCAGTCTTGAGTCTTGAGTCTTGAATTGCGAGTCTTGAGTCTTGAGTTGCGAGTCTTGAGTCTTGAGAGGGACGGCCACCATCCGTCTAACGTAAGGCCGGATCCCATCTGGCCGAGGGTAACACCTTCGCCATCGTAAAGGCCCATGAAATCATGCGTAAGGCCGGATTCCATCCGGCCGATATCAATGTTACAATTGCGAATCCAGAGCCCGGTAGGGCGGTATTCTCGTAGCCCCGACCGAGAGGTCGGGGATTACATGGTTGCCCAACGCACCATGAGCCCCAACGGAGCGGCACAAAAATCATCCAACAAATCGAGTAGTATTTTTGTCACGAGTCACAGACTCGCGCCAGCGAGGCCTTGCCAAAGGCGAGGGACGAGCCACACAAAACCACGCGATAAAGAGAAAAAATTTACCCATAACCCATATTTCCCCATCAAATCTCTTCAATCCCCGCATGACTAATCTGCAGTTTCTCAAGAATTTTATGGGCAACATCCAAGGCGCGGTAACCATCGGTGATCGTGACTTCAGGCGTAGTATTATTCACAATGGACTCCGCCAAACTCCGTAGCTCATCCTGAATGGCATTCGTAGCTTCGATCTCGGGCTTCTCGAAAAGGATCTCGCGCTGACCTTTGCCTTCTCCCAAATCGATGGTAACACTAAACGGATCAGCTTCTCCCACTACGGGACGCATTCTGACTATCTCTGTTTTCTTGTTGAGGAAGTCGACGCTGATATATGCATCACGTTGAAAGAACCTCGATTTACGCATGTTCTTCAACGAAATTCTGCTGGCGGTTAGATTGGCCACACATCCATTGTCAAACTCAATTCTTGCATTGGTGATATCTGGAGTATCACTCAAAACAGCTACTCCACTTGCGCTTATCCTACGCACATTGGCCTGCACTACACTTAACACTACGTCAATGTCGTGGATCATCAGATCCAACACCACACTCACATCCGTACCTCTTGGATTAAACTGAGCAAGTCTATGAGCCTCAATGAATTGTGGGCGGTCAAAGGCGTGCTTGGCTGCCATGAAGGCGGGGTTAAATCGCTCTACATGCCCCACCTGGATCTTTACATTCGCTTCTTCCGAAAGGTTCATCAAAGCCTTGGCTTCTTTCAATGTGTTGGTGACAGGTTTTTCAATAAAAATATGTCGCGAGCGTTTGATTGCAGCCTCTGCACATTCAAAATGAGAAAGGGTAGGAGTAACAATATCAACCACATCTACTGCGTCCATCAGAGCCCCCATGTCCTCAAAACGAGTCACGCCATATTCCGCTTCAACCTGTGCAGCATTCTCAGAATTAGGGTCGTAGAACCCAACCAATTCGTAATGTTCGGTAAGACCTTTGAGACATTTGATGTGAATTTTGCCAAGGTGTCCGGCCCCCAACACTCCTATCTTTAACATGTGATCTATTTTGATTCAAAATTAAGCCTGAGCCTTATCGACAATGCATCGTGCAATTCTACTTTTCAACACCCGATGGCGGATGGGAGTT
>CAZKMC010000324.1:1200-3165 GCA_964553485.1 uncultured Comamonadaceae bacterium | reverse complement strand
GGTAGCCATGTAATTACAATGGTGAACCTATCGGATTCCAAAGTGACACCAGTCCTTAATAATGAACTTGAGGGTGAGTTTCACAGTATTTTCGACAACGCAATCTTGTCTGAATACACAAATGGCAAAGTTGGTCTAGCTCCATTTGGATATCAAGTATTTGTTAAGAATCGCTAGAAACTGTCTGGCTGAGTTGGTATTGGTAACTTTGACCCTATGAAAATTGCAATTATTGCACACGATGGAAAAAAGGCCAGGATGGTCCGCTTTCTCATGCAACACATTGAAATACTGAGGCTTAAAGAGATTTCTTTGATTGCTACAGGGACAACTGGTCAGCATGTGCTGGAAGCTGGTTTGGAGGTGGAGAGAGTACTCAGTGGACCTCTAGGTGGTGATGCTCAGATTGGTGCTGCTGTGAGCGAAGGCAGAGTTAACATGGTTTTCTTTTTCCGTGACCCATTGGACAAACACCCTCATGAACCAGACATCAATATGCTGATGAGATTGTGTGATGTGTACGATGTCCCATTGGCCACAAACCCAAGAACAGCAGAGATCCTGTTGAAAGGACTGTCCATGGATGATTTGAAAAACTAATTAATGGACTGGCCATCATCAAATGATGCGGTAGCAGTAAGGAATTGGGCGGCATCTTGTGTCCCAGAAAATTATTCTGAAAAAGAAAAAGTCCAGTTGGCTAATTGGTTGTTAGAAGACCTTAAGCTGAATTCATGGAGTGTACTGTTGGCAACCAAGGCTCTTTTCAGCGAATCCGAATTAAATACAATCAAAGCCCAGATAATTCAATTGCAGGAAGGTAAGCCAATACAATATGTAACTGGAAAAGCCGAATTCTATGGGTTAACGCTTTATGTGAATGAGAGCGTATTGATTCCACGCCCCGAGACAGAGGAGCTTGTGGCATTAGCCGCTAAGTCTTTGAGGGGAAATGAGTCCATCCTTGACATTGGATCTGGAAGTGGATGTATTCCTTTGGCCCTAAAATCTCAATTTTCTGAGACTAAAGTCCACGGGCTAGACATTTCAAAAGGAGCTTTGGAAGTAGCTATGCAAAATGCTTCTCGACTCAATTTGGAAGTTACATTTCATGAAGCTGATATCCTTTTTGAGAATTTCCCTGTTATTCCAGATGTTCTGATTTCCAATCCGCCGTATGTTTTGATGTCGGATCAAAAAGCAATGAGCGACCATGTGCTGAACTTCGAACCGCACCTAGCTCTTTTTGTGGAAGACCAAGACGCTCTAATTTTTTATCGCAGAATAGCAGAGCTACTGTTAGGTGTGGAGGGACAAGAAATCCGGTTCTATTTGGAATGTCATGAGAAACTCACAAAAGAAACTGCTGCATTGTTTGAACATCCTAAATTCAGTGGAGTTGAGGTCAAATCCGACGCACAAAACAGACCTAGATTTGTGGTTGGAATACTTTCGTAATGCAGACTGATTCATTTCCTAAATTTGACCGCTAATAGAATTATCATGCTCAGAGTTTGTTTGATTCTGTTTGTCTGTTTACTTTCTGTTCCTGAGGCACAGAGTCAAAAACAGGTTTGGATTTTAGGAGGGAAACGCGATGTGCCTCCGCCACATAAAAAATGGAAACCTGAATTTGTTTTTGATGCCCGTGATTCTTGGATTGAAGGGGATCAGATTAAGTTGGGAGGAATTCGTCTAGGGATGGAATTCAGAAGAGTTCACCGTTTTGGAATTGGCATTTATGGCCTCAACAATCCAATTGTCCGCAATAATCCTAACATTCTTCCAGACGGAGTTGAGAGTCTACAGTATCAATTCAATTATGCTTCGTTATTCTATGAGCGGGTCTTATATTTCAATAAGAAATGGGAAGTGAATGCTACGGGACATCTTGGCAATGGGACCATCAATGTGTTTGCTAGAGATATTGGGGCAAAGAACTGGTATGAGTATCGCACTTTGGAC
>CAZKMC010000324.1:0-1190 GCA_964553485.1 uncultured Comamonadaceae bacterium | reverse complement strand
AAGGCCTTTGGAAGGTTCGATTACCGCATATTATCACTTATCCTGGTGGATGAGTTTTGGTGGCGGTCTTGGATACCGCTATATTCGAAAAGCACCAGATGAGGTCAAGACCGCTTATAACAACACCGTATATGCAGTTCGCGTAAAAATAAGACTAGGACGATTGGTTAAAAGCATTTGGAAAAAAGACACAAAGAATGAATATTGAGGATGCAAAGCAACGGGTAAGTGAATTAACCAAGCAATTGAACGAGCATAATCATAGGTACTATGTGCTCAATGCTCCAGTGATATCAGATTTTGACTTTGATAAGATGCTTGAGGAGTTGCAAAATCTAGAGTCAAAATTCCCAGATCTTGCAGATCCTAATTCTCCCACACAACGAGTAGGAGGAGACATCACCAACAAGTTTGAGAAAGTAGCTCATCGCTTTCCAATGCTGTCTTTATCCAATAGTTACAGCAAAGAGGAGATCACTGAATGGGAGACAAGGGTTAAAAAGACCATCGAAAGAGATGTGTCATACACCCTTGAATTGAAGTATGACGGAGTAGCAATTTCTATTCGTTATGAGCAAGGCAAATTAGCTCAAGCAGTCACAAGGGGAGATGGTTCCGTGGGAGAAGATGTTAGTACAAACGTGAGAACCATCAAGAGTATACCGCTTCAATTACATGGGGATTATCCAGATAATTTTGACATCAGAGGAGAGATATTTTTCCCGTTGAAAGAGTTTGAGCGATTAAATCAGGAAAGAGAAGAAAATGGGGAGCCTCTCTACATGAATCCTCGAAACACGGCTAGTGGCACCTTGAAGAATCAGGATAGTTCCTTGGTAGCTGCAAGAAACTTAGACTGCTTTTTGTATTTCATCAATGGCGAAGGATTGCCTTTCACTAATCACTTTGACAGTTTGACCCATGCTGCCTCTTGGGGGTTTAAGGTGCCTAACGTAAAAGGGCGATACATAGAACGCGTGACCAACGTGGATGGGATTATGGATTTCATCAACTATTGGGATACGGCCAGACATGAACTATCATTTGAAATTGACGGAGTGGTAATCAAGGTGGATGATTTTTCACAACAAGAAGAACTTGGGATGACCGCCAAATCCCCTAGATGGGCCATAGCTTACAAGTTCAAAGCAGAAAGAGTTTCGACTAAACTACTTCAAATTACCTATCAG
>CAZKMC010000323.1:0-3187 GCA_964553485.1 uncultured Comamonadaceae bacterium | reverse complement strand
CTGAGTATAAATTTCATCCATGGAGTAGTCATTGTTCCATTCTTCGGGTAAAACCCATTCCTCAAGCATTTCATTTGATTTCAATGTCTTGGTTGCAGTTGTTCCATAGATGCCAAGGCGCTTCCCGTCAAAATTGAATATCTCCAATTTCAAGGTTCCGATGATTGGTTCTCTTGAGTCATTTACTACATACATAAACAGACTATCACCAAGCTGTTTGGTACTTAGGTAGATTGGATTGTATTCCTCTTTGAGCGCATATTGAAGTGCTTTCCATGTACCCTTGAAGTCAATGCTGCTCCAGCTAATAGACGGCCAGCAATCATTGAGTTGCCAGAATAAAGACCCCATGCAATAACGGTCAGACGTTCTCTGTGCCTCAATTCCCATGCACACTCCTCGTGCCTGGTTGAGTTGGCTCAAGTATGTAAGTTCAGTAAAATTTGTAGGGAGGGGAAAGTCTAGGTCGATGTATTGAGAGATCAAAGCGAACCCCTTGGGATGCTTTTGATGTGCTCGGAATTCCACTGCGTTAGTGTCTAAATCTTCCTCGCGCAGAGCGCCAACCCATACTGAGGGGTCTGGGAAAGATTGAAACCCAAACTCGCTCATAAATCTGGGCACTTGTTCCTGGTAATTTTCAAATGGAGCCGCATCATGCCATACCCACCAATTGTGCGCATCTCCTCTGTTGACGTAGTCTGGATCACCTCTTCCGAGCATAGGGGAACTCTCCCAATATGCTACGTCATCCAGCTCAACGACACATTTAGGCAGCAGCTTTTTGAAGACTGCGGCGTATGATTTTTCCAACTGTTTGATTTTCTTGGGGGTCAAGCCGTCTTTCCAGCCCCAACGGGCCCATCCCTCTGAATTTTCATTGTTTCCGCACCACAAAGCGATACTTGGATGGTTTCTTAGCCGATGCAGTTGGTCTTCTGCCTCTGTTTTTACATTCTCTAAAAATGCTTCATCTCCTGGATACATTGCACAAGCGAACATAAAATCTTGCCACACCAAAATACCCAGTTCATCACAAGAATCATAGAACACATCCTTTTCATACCATGCCCCGCCCCATACACGGATCATATTCATGTGAGATGCCGCGCAGTCTTCAAGCAATTTTCTGTGATTTTGAGTCTCACTGTCAAACACGTGTGTAGGCACCCAATTTGCTCCGCGCATGTACGTAGAATGCCCATTCAGTTCGAAGAAAAATGTCTCTCCAATTGCATCTGGCTCTGTGATCAATTCGATGGTTCTGATGCCTGTTTTAATTTCAGCGACATCCTTGTCGGCAGTGGTATTCATTTTCCATGTGAGTGTATACAGATGTGGTTCTCCAAGATCATGTGTCCACCAAAGTTTCGGATCATCAATTTCGATTTTCCAATGTGTGGTATTCACTCCTTTTTTGAGTTCCTCCGGTCTGAAAAACCCAGCTACTTTGCCGGATTCATCTGTCAAGACTGCATTGTGAATGGGTGCGGAATTCCCGTTCAATTCAAAAGTGACAGTTACATCGAGTATGGCTTTTCCGTTTTCTATGGAAATAGTTTCGCAAGATATATCTCTGATAATCAAGTCATTCCAGGCTCTAATTTTCAATGGCCTGTGAACGCCCATGGTGTTGAGTTTAGGTGCCCAGTCCCATCCATATTGAAATTGTGGTTTCCGTGTTACGGCCCTAATTGCTTCTCCTGGCAATGGGTGTGCTTGTTGTTCTAAGAGTTCTTTTCCTTTGGCATTCGCCGAGGAAAGATGAATCTCCAACACATTTTCATAGGGTTGAAGATGAGGGGCTATCTCCATCTTCCAGATTCTGAATGCATTATTGCATGTTTGGATCAGGACACCGTTGAGGTAAACTTCTGCGTAGGTATCTACTGCCTCTAGGTGCAATTCGACATGGGCCTGGTCCAGGACGTCTTGTGAGAATGAAAATGACTGAGATCTATAAATCCAATTATTCTCAGATACCCACTGCACTTTGGACGCATTGTCGGTCACCAAAGGGTCTGGAATGAGACCAGCATTGTGCAAATCCAGGAATACATTTCCCGGTAAAGTTCCCTCACATTGCATGTTGCCTTCTTGTTGGATGAGGGTCCATTCCAGATTCAATTCCAAATTGACTGATGCAAAGGTCACTATCGAGCAAAGAAGCAGGATCAGAGAAACAAATGATTTAAAGTAATTTGGTCCGTATGGAACGCTCATCCTTTCAGAAATTGAATAAGGCTGAAAAATACCGCATTTTGAAAGAACGAGGCAAATTTTTAGCATCTCGAATGCATGGCGGTTTTACGGTAGGATTGTTTGGTCTTGATGGGTTCTATGTGGAGGTCTGGAAGCGAATAGGCCTGGACTACATTGACTACATTGAAGTAGTCATGGAGCTTTCAAGACTAGATCTTTACACTCAGGATATTAATTTACCAGATTTTCTGGCCTAGTGATTCCAAATTTCCCAAGCATCTAAAGCTTGAAATTTGAGCATGTCCAAACCATTCAGAACAATTGCGCCTTGGTCTTTTGCACTTTTAAGTAATTGGGTTTCCGCTGGATTGTAAATGAGATCCACCACAAAGTGTGAGGGTCCAATTGCTTCCATAGGTAAATTTGGATGTTCGTTTACTTGGGGAAACATACCGGTAGGGGTGCAGTTGATGATAAGAGGCCAAACGGCCAAGCCTTCTGGATGAATGTCCTCATATCGAACGGTCTGTTCGTTTTGAGGATTGCGACTCACAAACAAACAATTGATTCCAAGTTGTTTCAAAGCATGTGCAACTGCCTTTGCAGCCCCACCGGTGCCAAGAATCAACGCGCGCTCATGATGTCCCTCCAGAAACGGGCGAATACTCTTGCTGAATCCAGTTGTGTCTGTGTTGAATCCGGTTAGCTTCCCTTCATGTATACGAATAGTATTGACCGCTCCTATAGCCTTGGCAGTTGCGTCTAACTCATCTAGAAAGGGGATAATTTCTTCCTTATAGGGGATTGTAACGTTGAGTCCCACGAAATTAGGATGTCGTTTGATAAGGTCGGGAAACTCGTTGATCGCATTCAATTCAAAAAGCTCGTACAAACAATCTGAAAGCTGTTCTTTGCTGAATTTTTCTTCGAAGAAGGACTTGGAAAACGAATGTTTGAGTGATTTACCGATTAGGCCAAATTCCCG
>CAZKMC010000322.1:2562-3207 GCA_964553485.1 uncultured Comamonadaceae bacterium | reverse complement strand
GGATCGGCCGGGAATCTTGGATTTTATTAATCCCAGATACTGCTTGGTTGAATTCTACCGCAAGAGCTTTTACTTCCTCATCCATTTCAACCATAAACCTTTCTTTCGCCATTAAATTGATCTTTTCTATATTAGACCATCTAGTGTTTAAGCGAACAGCCGTCGAGAGATACTCCCACTTCCTAGATGCTTCACTCAGGTAATAGAAGTTGAAAGCACCTTCAGAATCAGTGGCTACCGAAGTGTGCATTTGTACGGACAGGTTCTTATCTGGAAGAATCGACAGCTCCTCACCATTTTGATAGCCGCGGATTTCAAGCATGCCTCCTGTTTCAAAATGGTAGCGTGTTCCAGCACTGTCATAGTCCATTGGAATTCCACTTAACATCACATCGATCTTATCGTGGAATTCGCGGTATTGAATCTCAACATCTCCGGTAACCAGATTACCTTCTTTGTCTTGAAAAGCTGACGCGGGGATGACCAATCTAGACGAGCGGTGAGAGACATCCCCCCCTCGATCTGCATTGACGCTGTAGGTAGAGAACGGAGAGTCAATTTCCGGCATTGGAGGTGCAATCAGATCTTGTGGGTTATTTTCCTCGGCGAACGCCACCACTTGATAATCCGGAACGACCTCTTGAT
>CAZKMC010000322.1:0-2552 GCA_964553485.1 uncultured Comamonadaceae bacterium | reverse complement strand
CCTCTTGATGTTTAGGTGTCATAAAGTACCAAGCTCCCAAGGCTACTGCCATTATGGAACCGACCCAGACATAGTTCAGTGGATTCTGGTACCAAGGCTTGGCGAATTGGGCATGGTGCGCTTTGAGAAGTTGGCTAAAGTCCTGGCCTTTCTGAATCTCTTCTCCGGTAAGACTTGCTCTATCTATATTGATATTTGAATGTTTCATAGTTTAGTGATTGGTGGTGTTAAATGCAACTTTCAATCTGTCTAGGGCGCGGTAAGTTTTGACCTTGGCATTGTTCTCCGTTATCTCCAGGATTTCAGCAATTTCTTTGAAAGCCCTTTGCTCAAAAAAGCGCATCTCTATGAGTAAATAATCCAGCGAACTTATTTTGGTAAGCGATTGAGCTAGCTGATCAACGGGTAGTTCTTCTCTCACCGGCCACATTTCAGATACTAAATGTCCCAAAGAGACAGTATCTAGATTCACTGCACGGAACTTCTTGGTTTTCCTGAAATGGGAGTTCATCTCATTCAATGCAATTCGGAAGAGCCACGAACTAAATGGCAAGCCTCGGCATTCGTAGTTCTTGAGATTTGTGAGCGCGTTTAGAAAGACTTGTTGTGTAACATCGCGAGCGTCATCTACGGTATTCAAACGCTTGTAAGAGAACTCAAGGATTCGTTTGTAATAGGCCGTATAGAGTGGCTCAAATGCAGCGCTATCTTCCTGAGCTTTGCGAATCAAAGATTCCTCTTCGGCAATTTGATTTTTGGACTGATGATACTTGGCTGTGATCATTGTCATAAGGTGTGTTTTCACTGGAGTACTGCATCCATAACGCCACCATGTCTAAAAGATACAGCCATGTGGATAATAAAGCACAAAAAAAGGGCCTCCCAGTTGGGAAGCCCTTATGTACTTTGTTAGTGGAGAGATTTAACGCTGCACAATAATTTGCGCTGCGTCAGTAAACGAGTTATGTGCGATGCTGACAGTGTAAGTGCCAGCTGCCAATGATTTTTTCACAATCACTTTATTTCCGCCAATTACTTGTCCCGCATTAATTTCTTCTGCGTGAACCTGCTTACCTGAAGCATCAAAAATTTCAACTACAAGGTTTCCTTCATCGAGGTTCAATCTTTCAGAGAACTGAAGGTTGAACTGATCTTCCCAAATTGGGTTAGGGAATACTTGCCAAGAAGCATTCTGATCAACTGAAGTAAGGCTATTAGCCGGATTATCATTGTTGTTGTTTGGATCAGCAGACTGACATGAGCCATCATTGTATGTAGCTGCAGCGTCAAAATTTGTTGCTGAATTGTCTGTGCATCCGAAAACTTCTGCATTCTCAGTTGTGAAGGTCATCTCACGTTCTTGCCAAACTTCTCCGTTTTCATCCCATCCTTGGAAATTCAACGATCCAGTTGCAACGCCGTCTGTAGTCAATTGCATCAAAAGAATTTTGTTTCCTTCATCAGGAATTGTGCGTACATCAGTTGGAATCAAGAACCAGGCTCCATCATCAATGGTGAGGCTGCCACCTTCAATAAAGCTGTTGTAGTCTACACCAATTGACCATAGGTTGTTGTTCTGGCTATTTTCAGCTCCAATTGTGATCCATGAGTCATAAGCCAATGATGGCTCTAGTGCAATCACATTTGAGTTGATATCCAGACTCGAATAATTACCAAATGGATTTTGATAGAATGTTCCAGTAGTTGAAATGGCCAAATCTGTTTGGTCATCAGCAAACACAGCGTGAACAGAATGTTGTGCACTAGGCAAAACGAGATAAACTCGATAGGTATTACCTGGTACAATGCCGTTGTTGTCAACTGATTCCACCACAAGCTCAACGCCAGAAGCAGTCATACTTGTAAGGATTCCTAAGGAGAGGAGTAATGAGAAAAGGTTTTTCATTTCAGTAGAGTTTAATGCACTTTAAAGCCAATGACTCTAAAATGGAATAGGGTTTATAGGGTTCAGTTGCCTTATACGTGGCGACTCTATCAAAGTTAACATTTTTGCTCACACATGCAAGTCACCCGTCTGGGTGAATCTTCACAGTTCCATAGCTTACAGCTACTTGACCCCTATTCAGAAGCAAGTCTTCTTTTCTTAACTTCTGCGATTGACCGCAATAGAACCAACATTTATGGGGCTATCCGCCTCCTACTGACAAGTTCATTTTCAATCAAGGCCTTGAATCGTTCAGCACTTATTAACTTTACCTCGCACGAAAAGCCCAAGAATGAAATTAGAGAACTACGCTTTAGGAGGATGGATAACTGGTGATGGTGATGGAAAACCATTGTACAATGCCATTTCAGGAGAAATTGTAGCCACAGCTTCAAGTCAGGGACTCGACTTTGACGCCATGATGAAATATGCCCGCTCAGTTGGAAATCCAGCATTGCGCAAGATGACCTTTCATGAACGGGGACGTATGTTGAAAGCATTGGCTCTTTATCTCCTTGACAGGAAAGAACAATTTTACCAACTCAGCTATGCAACTGGCGCAACACGGGTTGATAGTTGGATTGACATTGAAGGAGGAATTGGAAAT
>CAZKMC010000321.1:0-3222 GCA_964553485.1 uncultured Comamonadaceae bacterium | reverse complement strand
ATGAACCGCCTTCAGTAACTCCATGATTTGTAGTTGTCTCAACCCATTCCACTTCCCAGTGAGATCCAGGAGCGCCTAACCAGACACTTTGCAAACTGGAAGTGTAGGTAGATATTTTTTTGATGTCTCCGGCAGGATGGTGAATACCCACTCCTGTTGCTGATCCTCCACCAGAAGCATCCCAACCCGCAAAATACGGTGTCCAAGCTGCCTGGATTTCATCTTCAACTTCCAAGAGAATAAAATCAGAACCTGAGAATCCTCCTCCTCCATTGTCGTTGCTGTCTGCAAGACGGAAAACACCCGTTCTGTTATGGGCGCTGCTGAAACCACCAGTTCCACATTCCTCCCACTCTGGTTGTCCATCTTCATCAATATCTGCCCAAGGACGTTCATAGTTAAACCTAACTTGCAATAGAAGTAAATCCGAATCACTAACACCATCCGCACAGTGCAGGGCGCTAAGCAAGTATTGTCTGCAATCTAAAGCCGTAGTGTTCACCATCGAACCCGAGCATAGAAAAGTAACGCCACTATCTGTGATTCTAATCCTTACAACAGCATCACGCTGAAATTGCCAATGCTCACCTTCAGGGCAGTTTACATTTACTTCGCATGCTTGTGATCCACCCCGTTCTGCCATCAAAGCTGCCGGCGGGTATACATACCTAAAGAAATATCCCAAACCATTAATTTCAAGTTTTGGTTCGCCAACCACATTTACAGGCTGATGATATTCGAGAACAATGTCCTCTCCCCACATGTCATTGGTCACATATAAACCATGATCGTTGTTCTCGATATGGTCAATAGGTCCTTCAAAATAAGTCTTGTCAGAATTATAAATCCAAAGGGAGCTTCCTATAGGCAAGTGAAAATTTGAAAAATAGGCGGCTACTGACATTGCATCTTGAGCGTGCAATTGCAACCTCCAAATACTTGATCCATCAGAAAGTGTGCTCCAATTCCCATGAGTAGTAGGACTGAAGTTTTCATAAATAATCTTCCCATTCATGGTTCGGCCTTCCTCCTGTTCAAACTTATCAGCCTCAGCAAAAAGATCGTTCATATCAGGAGTGGATAGCTCAATTTTTTCCATAGAAGGTAAATATCCTTCAGAAAAACTCGGAGGAGCAGTTGTACCTTGGGCAATAAAAGATGAGCTGACCAAAAGGCCAAGCATAAGCGTAATCGTTTGTCTCATATTGTTGGATTTTCATTTCAAAAATAGGTCATTTGTCTGAGTGGTACTGTAACAAACTTCACCTGGACTATGAATGCAACGAAAATTACACAGACACAATCAATGTGCACAGATAGTTTCTATTTCGTAACGAATTAAATGTCTTTCATTGGTTTGCCAAGCAATCACCGATATTTGAAATGATGTACTTGGCATTCAGACATGGGAAAAGAAGGAGAAGAAGAGTGGTGATCGCTGCTGCTTTCATTTTTTTCATTTTTTGTCTACCCGATGTATTGTTTGATCCTCCAACTTGCACAGTTTTGGTGGATACCAAAAATCAACTATTGGCTGCATCAATCGCTGAAGACGGACAATACCGGTTTCCTCATAACCCTCATGTTCCAAGTAGATTTGAACAAGCTTTAATCACATTTGAAGACAGGCATTTCTACAACCATCTAGGTGTCCATGTCCCGTCAATTGTACGTGCCGCAATTCAAAATTTCGAACAAGGAAAAATCGTTTCTGGAGGAAGTACGCTAACCATGCAAGTGGTTCGGTTAAGCCGGAAAAATCCAGATAGAAACTATCTTGAGAAATTTTTCGAGTTGTTTCGGGCTTTGCGCTTGGAAACAAAATATTCGAAGTCAGAAATCTTAGCATTATATGCTTCTCATGCACCAATGGGTGGTAATGTAGTTGGATTAGATGCAGCTGCATGGCGGTATTTTGGCACAAGTGCCGAGGAACTTACATGGGCCCAATCCACTACCCTTGCTGTACTGCCTAATGCACCTTCTCTAATTTATCCAGGCAAAAATCAACAGAAACTGCTAGAAAAAAGGAACCGAGTTCTTAAAGAACTGCACAACCAAGGCGCAATAGACTTAACTACTTATAATTTGAGCATTGCTGAGTCCTTGCCCAGTTCCCCAAACCCACTTCCCCAATTGACTCCTCATTTACTCAACTATGTGTTGGCCAGTGGACAAAAAGGACAATTTGTAAAAACCACCATACACGCCGACCGCCAACATTCGATCAATAAAATTGTGAGCCGTTACGCTGAAAACCTCGAACACAATCAGATATTCAACTGCGCTGTTCTGGTTATGGAAGTTGAAACAGGAGAGGTAATTTCCTATGTGGGCAATGCACCGGGAAAAGGTCATGGAAGACAAGTTGATGTAATCCAAGCACCAAGAAGCAGTGGGAGTATTCTTAAACCTTTTCTTTATGCAAGCATGCTTCAGGATGGCGAAATACTTCCTAATACTTTGATTGCTGACATTCCAACGCGCATAGGTTCTTATGCACCTACCAACTTCAATGAGACTTTTTCAGGGGCTGTCTCAGCCAAAGTAGCTTTGTCGCGCTCGTTGAATGTTCCTGCAGTTCGCATGCTCAAAGCACATGGAATAGATAAATTCCACCATCGATTAAAGATGCTGGGATTTGCACACATTAACCAGCCTGCCTCGCATTATGGATTGACCCTGATTCTGGGAGGAGCTGAAGTGACACTTTGGGAATTAGCAGGGGCATATGGTAGCATGGCTCGCTCTCTCAATCACTATACTTCATTAAATGGAAGCTATGATGAACAAGACTGGCAAACCCCGCACTTCCAATCGAAACAAGAAGGCTCAAGCCTTAAACGTCCTTTTGAAGCCTCTGTCATTCATCATTGCTTTGATGCCCTCACACAAGTACACAGACCCACCGAAGAATCGGGATGGGAATTCTTTAACTCGAGTCGCAGGATTGCTTGGAAAACAGGCACGAGCTTCGGATTTAGAGACGCTTGGGCTGTTGGCGTAAGCCCTAAATATGTGGTTGCTGTGTGGGTTGGAAATGCCGATGGGGTTGGCCGACCCGGGATTACAGGCGTTAAAGCAGCAGCGCCGCTCTTGTTTGAAATTGTTGATGACCTTCAATTCGAAACTTGGTTTGACGCCCCTTATGACGAAATGCAACGCATTGCAGTATGCGCACAGAGCGGTCATCGGGCACAACGTTTTTGCGAAACATCAGAC
>CAZKMC010000320.1:2608-3235 GCA_964553485.1 uncultured Comamonadaceae bacterium | reverse complement strand
GCCGCTTCATCTTCCTGAGGCTTCACAATTAGGTAGCGGTATGCCAATACTGCAATCAAAATAAGCGCTATAGCGCCAACTCCAATTGCAAGTGATTTTCTGTGTCGGTCAATAAACATTTCCGACTTGGTATATACTTGCTGAACATCAACAATGGTCTCTTCTTGGTTTTTCTTGGCCATGGTTCTCCAAATTTGAGGTGCAAAAATATGGAAAATTTTGACACCCCAAGCGAGTTTGGTTTGCCTATCTTTGAAGATAGAAAATAGCGTCGTGTATATTAAGTCCCTTTCACTCCTTGATTTTAAGAATTACGAAGAAGCCCAATTTACTTTTTCAAGTCAAATCAATTGCCTTGTTGGCGACAATGGCAGCGGGAAAACGAACATTCTGGATGCTATCTATTACCTGAGTTTTTGCAAGAGTTATTTCAATCCGATTGATTCACAAAACGTCCGGCACGAGACACCTTTTTTTGTTATTCAGGGCGAATATGATCGCAGGGGAGAAGAAGATAGCTTGTACTGCGGGGTTAAAAGGGGACAAAAGAAAGTCTTCAAAAGGAATAAAAAGGAATACTCGAGACTGGCAGATCACATTGGTCAGTATCCGTCTGTGATAGTTACT
>CAZKMC010000320.1:1003-2598 GCA_964553485.1 uncultured Comamonadaceae bacterium | reverse complement strand
CCTTATAAAAGAGGGCAGCGAAGTGCGCAGGAAATTCATGGACGGAGTGATTTCGCAATTCAACCGGACATACCTCGACAAGCTTCTCGATTATAACAGAGTAGTGCTTCAACGAAATAATTTATTTCGGTTTTTTGCAGAGAACCACGCCTTTGATGCTTCGGCACTTGAGGCATGGAATGCGCAAATGATTCCGCTTGCGACCTATATACATGGGGAGCGACAAAAATTTGTGGAGGCTTTTATTCCTGGCTTCAATGCCATGTATGCGTCAATTAGTGGCGGGGCAGAGGAGGTGTCATTGGCATATGATTCAGATTTGGCTTCGGGCTCTTTTGAGGACACATTACAAAATGCCCTTTCAAAAGACCGCCAACTCAGACGCAGTAATGTGGGTATTCATAAGGATGAGCTGCAATTTCTCCTCGGGGGACACCCCCTCAAAAAATTTGGATCACAGGGACAACAAAAGTCCTTCCTCATTGCCTTGAAATTGGCCCAATTCAATTTTATAGAAAATGCCACCGGAGTGAAACCCATTTTGTTGTTGGACGATATTTTTGACAAGATTGACGACAAACGGGTTGCAGCATTGATGCAATTGGTGAGTGACCATACTTTTGGACAGATTTTTATTACAGACACTCATGCGCTGCGCATTCCTCAGTTATTCAGTGAGATAGACGTTGATCAAAAGGTTTTTTATATCCATCAGGGACAATCCGAATCTTTGTCTGAAACAAGCAATCAAAATGCGTAGAGACAGCAATGCACAATCTTTAGGGGCCGTGATCAAAGACTTGATGAAAGTCTATGGGTTAGACAAAAAGATGGACGAGGTGGAAGTGGTCAATGCCTGGAATGAGCTTATGGGGCCTATGATTACCGGGCACACACGTGAAATCTCAGTAAAGAACAAGGTGCTGAAGATCAAACTGGACTCCGGAGTATTGAAGGAAGAGTTTTCGTATTCAAAAGAAAAGTTGATCAAACTCATCAATGATCAAGTGGGTAAGCCGGTTATCAATTCCGTTGAGATTTACTGAAGCCGACAGAATTCATTTAAAATCTGTCTTTCCAATTGTTCTGAAAAAAACAACCATTTCACTCTTCAATTAAACTTAAGGTGCCCGAACTATGTTGTAAATTGGCTGACCTTAGGGCTTTTGCCAACTTAACTGTATTTGATTCAAGATCGCCAAGACATGATATTCTCTGCATTCATCCGTAAACCACTCACTCTTGTTGTTCTTTCTTTGGTGTGTGTAGTTGTCCTTGTAATCAGCGCTGGTTATGGAACGGATCCTGAAAACACCACTTTCCATGACGTTGAAGAGGTGCTTTTCTATCGGGCCATGATTGACAATTTGCCAGACCAAAGCAATTCGCTGTTCAGTGGTTCTGGAAAATGCAACGGGTGTCATGGATATGATCCTAATGAATATGGGAGCTTGACCGTGGGAGGTTGGGATGTGAATGTGACAGACCACTGGCGTTCTACCATGATGGCCAATTCCGCAAAAGATCCCTTTTGGAAGGCTAAGGTTAGTCATGAAGTAGCCATCAATCCAGAACATCAATTGGAATTGGAAGAC
>CAZKMC010000320.1:0-993 GCA_964553485.1 uncultured Comamonadaceae bacterium | reverse complement strand
CCCCTTGGGGAAATTTGCGGCACTTCATGATGGTGTGGACCATTACACTATGGCAATGCTGGCAGCCGATACTCTTGCTCAAGACGGCGTGTCATGCGCAGCGTGCCACCAGCAATCTCCCAATGGACTTGGTGATTTTTTTAGTGGTGAGTTAAGTTTTGTGGAAGACACTTTATATGGTCAATACGGTGGAAGCAAGGATGAAGACCCCATTTTTGGTGCGCCGATGTTCAGCTTTGTTGGATTTGAACCGATCTATGGAGAACACATTACCAAATCTGAACTGTGTGCCGGGTGTCATACACTTATCACCAACACAGCAGATTTAGAAGGGGAATTGACCGGTGGAACTTTTGTGGAACAAGCAACTTACCATGAGTGGCTCAACAGTGTATATGCCGATGAGCTCGGTCCAAATCATCAAGAATGCCAAGGATGTCACGCGCCAAGCATCAATGAAGAAGTGGTGATCTCAGCTAACTACGCTTTCCTTCAACCAAGGTCTCCATACGGCCTGCACTATTTTGTGGGTGCCAATACCTTTATGTTAGAAATGCTCCGTGATTATGGAGATACACTTGGTGTAACGGCAACTTCAGCACAATTTGACAGCACTATTACTCGCACGCTGGACATGTTACAGAATCAAAGTTTGACAGTAGAACTTGAAGAATTGGGCTTGACGCAAGATACTGCCATGTATAAGGTGACTCTGCACAATTTAGCGGGACATAAATTTCCATCTGGTTATCCTGCGAGACGCGCATTCATTGAATTCAAAGTTTCTGATCTGGATGGGAACACAATTTTTGCTTCTGGATTGATGGATGATGCTTATGAGTTGACGGGTCAAAATCCCACATACGAGCCTCATTATCAAGTGATTCGGAGCGAAGATGAAGTGCAGATCTATGAGCAGGTCATGGGAGATGTAAACGACAACGTAACCACGGTGCTGGAAAGAGCAGATCATCATATCAAAGACAATCGATT
>CAZKMC010000319.1:0-3244 GCA_964553485.1 uncultured Comamonadaceae bacterium | reverse complement strand
AGACCTCAAACTTTTAAGAATTAGCTTGTAGAGGTGATTCTTCTCCGATGGGAAATGTTGAATAAATGTTTCGTTCCTGAATTGATGCTTGACAGAGTTTTCGTCATACGTATCCTGTTTGTCAACCGCATCAAAAATCTTCAAGTAATTCTTCTCACCAGTTTGAAGTGATGAGCTTAACTTAAAGAATCTCTTCTCGCTTTTGGTCAGCGATTTTATAAGATCAAATAATTCCGTAGACGGCTTCATAGGAGTACAATTGGCAATGAAATCACTAAATCATTTAATGTTAGAATGTCTATTTAAGATACGTATTTTGTAATAAATAGCAATCCAACTATATTCAATACAACCAAACATCAGAATACCCTACCCTACAATGAAAGAGTAGTTCTAAGCACGGTAATTTGATGTTTTTTGCCTGTTAAAAATCCAGTATCCCGCGTGCGTACATCAAAACAAGCGGTGATACTTGAAAGCCTATTCTCAATAATATGACCAATAAGAGTTCAAGATATGGAGTGCGTTTCATTGCATTAGCAGCTGTGTTTCTGTGGTTGACGGAGGTTCCTCTCCTCGCGCAGAAGGCGCAAACCTGCCAACATAATAAGAGGAGTCAGCTTCTAGGATATAAGAGTGCCCAAGCAGACATACTGAGGAGCGATACTTTAGATGTGCTGCATACGAATGTGTATCTGGATATGACCCAGATGGAGGCGAGTTTGTTGATGGGAATTGCTTCGATTGATGTCAGGGCCAAAATGGAAGATGTAAATTCTATTAGCCTGGATTTGGAGGGATTGACCGTTGACAGCGTTCAAATAGATGGTTCCACGGCCACGTTCACATACAACTCCCCTCTGCTTGTGATCGATCTCGATGTTTCGCTGCAAGTGGATGATGAGGTTGAGGTAACTGTGTATTATCAAGGTTCGCCAATTGGAGATGAGTCTGGATGGGGAGGTTTCTATTTCCAATCTGGTTATGCCTTTAATTTAGGAGTAGGATTTGCCGCTGATCCACATAATTATGGGCGAGTCTGGTTTCCCTGCTTCGATAATTTTGTGGAAAGGACATCCTTTGAATATCATATTCTCACAGATGAAGGAAAGACAGCCTATTGCGGGGGAGTACTTGAAAGCGTAGAATCAGTTGGTCAGGACTCACTCCTCAGCCATTGGACTTTAGAAGAAGAAATCCCTTCGTATTTGGCCTCTATTGCTGTTGGAAATTACACGCATGCATCCTTCGATATAGGAAGTATTTCTGGAGAAGATATTCCAGCGTGGCTGGTAGCTCCAGCAGCTGACACCTCAGACGTTTTGCAGTCATTTGTGAATCTTGCTCCATGTTTTACAGCTTATGAGAATGCCTATGGGCCTTATCTATGGCCTCGTGTGGGTTATGCTTTTGTCCCTTTTTCTTCAGGAGCAATGGAACATGCTTGCAACATCGCCTACCCCCTATCTCTTGCTCAGGGGAATCTCGCCTATGAAACTCTCATGGCGCATGAACTCAGTCATCATTGGTGGGGAGACTTGGTGACCTGCAAAACCCAAGAAGATATGTGGATCAATGAAGGAATGGCCAGCTATTCTGAGTCGCTATTTCTAGAGTCTGTATATGGCGAAGAGGCCTATCTTGAGTCAGTGCGAGACAACCTAAAAGACGTTTTGCTCAATGCGCATATCAATGATGGTGAGCACTTAGCCATTTCCGGAATTGATCATTCCAACACTTATGGAGATCACGTTTACAACAAAGGAGCCTTGGTTGCTCATAATTTGAGAACTACCATGGAGGCTGATTTTTTCTTGGGCCTTCAATCTGTAACGGATGCTTTTCAATTCTCAGATATCGACAGTTATGAATTGCGCGATGCCCTCCAAGTCAGCACAGAAGCCAATCTCACCCCATTTTTTGATCAGTGGGTATTTGCTCCTGGGTTTCCGGAATTTCGGATAAAGTCCTTTACTGGTTCTGTGGAAGCTGGGGCGTATGATATAGAAATTGAGCAACATGTCCATTATGCTCCTCAGTTATACTCTGAGGTTCCGCTATTATTGAGCCTGAGAGATGCTGCGGGAAGTATAGAAACTCATCATGTAATGGCGTCAGGTGAGCTTACGTTCGTTACTATTCCTAGTGCTTTGGATGTAGAATTTGCTTATTTGAATGCCAACGATGGAATTCTCGAGGCTGTTTTAAGTGATGAACGAATCCTGAACTCCACCGGAATTAAGGTCTTTGATTTTGCTGAGTTCAGAGTTAACGTGGATCAATTGGGGACGGACTCAACCTGGATGCGAGTTGAAAATCATTGGGCAAGTGCGGGACAAGAAGTTGGTCAAATTGATATGGTTGTAAGTAGTGATCGTTTTTGGCGGCTTCGCGCCGAGGAGAGTAACACTTTAAGCGCTGAAGTACGTTTGCGCTACTATGGCAATACCTCCTCGTCCAATTATTTTGACCCCTTATTTTTTCAGGAGATGGGAACTCTTGGACTAACTGAAAATGACCTTGTTGCCGTATACCGAAGCCTTAATTCCACTCTATGGAATGTGATTCCTGAATTTGAATTAAACGTTCAAGGTGATGAAACAAATTTCCAAGGCTATCTTGATGCCCCATGGATGGGTAACGGAGATTACGCTTGGGCTTACTTAACAGGGCTCACTGATATTAGATATCAAACCATTGACCCTACTCCAGAATTCTACCCACTCCCTTGCCAGACACAAATGAACGTCAAAAATGGGCAAGGCTGGAATTATGAGATTTTCAATTCTCAAGGACAATTGACACAATCCGGGACATTAGGAGACGTGGTTGATACGTCTCAGTTAGCCTCCGGCCATTATGTGCTCAAAGCACGCAAGGCGCGCCAATTTTCCATCTTGAAATTTCAAAAAATAGATTGACCCCACGATTAAAGTCTGAACTTCTCTCCAGGGTAGTATGCCATTTTACCCAATTGTTCTTCAATACGAAGAAGCTGGTTGTATTTGGCCACACGGTCTGATCGAGATGCTGATCCGGTTTTGATTTGACCAGTATTGAGCGCCACAGCAAGATCTGCAATTGTGGTATCCTCGGTTTCACCAGAACGGTGAGACATCACTGAAGTATACTTATTCCGGCGAGCAAGATTCACTGCATCAATGGTCTCTGTGAGTGTGCCAATTTGATTGACTTTGATTAGAATGCTATTAGCGATTCCTTCATTAATTCCCCTGGTAAGTCT
>CAZKMC010000318.1:0-3282 GCA_964553485.1 uncultured Comamonadaceae bacterium | reverse complement strand
TGACAGAACTAATGAGTCAGGCCTATTCCAAAGGAAACGGGTTTTTCACTTGTCCCCCTTGGATGGCTATAAACATCCGCGAGCACAATGATCCTTTTTCAACCGCACGAATTGGCAAAACCGGTGGTGTCAACATCATTGACCTCGCCAATGTGGATTCTTGTTCTTTTATTGCCACTTCTGATTTAGGCAGGAAGTATGAAAATGGAGATTTTGAAATTCTAGGCAGATTTGATCATTCAGATGCGAGAGGATGCAACTTAATAATGATGGAACCCTAGTTGTGGAATAGAATTTGCATCTAGGAAGAGATTCAAATTCTCAATTACGATGTACAAATTATTAGTAGGTGCAACTGTTCTCAGCCTTTTAGCGTCTTGTTCTAGGACGGTTCCTTATACACTGCAACTTCAGGAAAAGCACCATTTGTCGATAGCAGATATTTCAAATTTGCAGTATTTCCTTTCTGATCAGGTTGTGTTGTACGAGGTCAATCCGCAAAGGAGCACAGAAGTTATTGATGGAGAACTTGAAACAAGTTCTAAAGCAATGCCAAAAAGAATAGAGATTCCCGCAGGCACCCCCGGTAAAGCTGTCCTAACTTCTGCCAATCGACTGGGAATTTGTTTCGAATCTGACGCTCAAAAATTCTTGGTGTTTGGAACCGAAGAACAAGGAGGGGTTTATTACCTCCAGGCTAAAGAGTGGGAGAAAGGCCATGGTGTTGTGAAGTATGGAGACAATGAATGGTTTGTTACACCTGGAAGTGGAGCAGCTTTCATCCAGATTAGACAAAAAGAAATGAATCGTCCGGAAAAAACTACCACGGTAGTAAAAGGACGAACTCAATAAAAGAATTGGCTTGCCGTCGGGTAACTACAATCATTCAGATAGCGAGTCAATATTTATGATTTCCTAAACAAAAAAAAGAGCGTTCCAACGGGGGCGCTCTTTTTTTGATCTCAAGATCTTATTGAACTTCTAACAGGAAGTAGTTCTTTTTTCCACGTTGAAGTAGAATGAATTTTTCTTGAATTAAGTCTTCTGAAGACAACACGCAGCTATCATTGACTTTCTCCTTGTTTACGCTGATTGAGTTCTCTTTTAAGGCTCTTCTAGCTTCGCCATTGGATGCGAGGAAGCCACTTTTAGTAAGTGCTTCAACAATGTCCAGACCGGAATCCAAGTCGCTTTTTGAAAGTGTATTCTGAGGAACGCCATCAAGCACTTCCAACAAATCAGTAGCGGATAGTTTTTTGAGTTCGTTTTTCCCAGATTTACCAAATAGCAAATTTGAGGCAGCAATCGCCGTTTCCAGATCTTCCTGGCTGTGAATTCGCACAGTAATATCTTCTGCCAAGGCTTTTTGCATGATTCTTCTACCTGGGTCTTGAGCATGTTCTGCCTCTAGACCTTCTATGGTTTTTTGATCAAGCAGGGTGAAAATCCTCAAGTATCTCGACGCGTCTTCGTCTGAGACATTGATCCAAAACTGATAAAACTTATAAGGAGAGGTTCGGTTCTTATCTATCCAAACGTTCCCGCCTTCTGACTTTCCAAATTTGGAGCCATCGGATTTGGTAATCAATGGAGCTGTGATAGCAAAAGCTTCGCCTTGCTCTTTTCTCCGGATCAATTCAGTGCCGGTAACCATGTTGCCCCACTGGTCAGATCCACCCATTTGAATTTTACAAGAATGACTATTCCATAAGTGGTAGAAATCATAACCTTGAACAAGTTGATAACTGAATTCTGTAAAGCTCATTCCATGTTCAAGTCTGTTTTTCACAGAGTCCTTCCCCATCATATAGTTGACCGTGATATGCTTGCCCACATCTCTGATAAAATCTAGGAAACTAATGTCTTTGAACCAGTCAAAATTATTGACTACTTCGGCTGAATTCTTACCGCAATCAAAGTCGAGAAACCTCATCAATTGTTTCTTCTGGCTGTCTAGATTGTGTTGAATAGTGTCAACATCTAGAAGCTGCCTTTCTGCGGATTTTCCGGAAGGGTCTCCCACCATACCAGTGGCTCCACCAACTAATGCAATAGGTTTGTGTCCAGCCCTTTGAAAGTGCACCAATAACATAATCGGCACAAGATTACCAATGTGAAGGGAGTCAGCAGTAGGGTCAAAACCTACATAACCACATGTAGATTCTTTATCTAATTGTGCTTCTGCTCCTGGCATGATGTCATGGAGCAATCCTCTCCATCGCAATTCTTCTACAAAATTCATGGTCAAAAAACTTTCGGGCAAAGATAGGTTTTCATTTTGTCAGAGGACATCCAACAGGGCTTCCAAGGCCAATCCTCGAGATCCTTTTACAAGAATTACTTTCTTAGAAATGGGATTAGTTTTGATCCAGGCTTTGGCTTCTTCGGTTGTAGGAAAGCTCTGCAATTTAGAATTGGGAACTTGACTATAAATGGGTCCTACTAAAATGGTCTCAATCTGTCTGTTTTGGAGCAAATTGACCACATCTGCATGTTCTTCGTCTGCGTATTCTCCCAATTCCAACATATCACCAAGTATTGCCATGGCATTAGGCAATTGGAGCTTATCAAGGTTTAGGATAGCTTCCTTGACACTGCTTGGATTTGCATTGTACGCGTCTAGGATTATTTCGTTTTTGGCAGATTTTCGCCATTCAGAACGGTTGTTCTCTGGTTTGTATTCTTCAAGCGAACGTTTTGACTTCTCTGAATCTACTCCAAAGTAAATCCCAATGGCAATTGCACCTAAGGCATTGTTCAGGTTATATAGGCCCGTCAATTGTGTTTTCTGAAGCACCCAATCCGCTCCATCAAACCATTCAAATGTCAAAAAGGGATCAGAGCTAGCATTTTGGGTGTCAGGAGGGGTTTTTACACCTCCAAATAGGATGGGCTTTTTGATTTCCGGCTGAAGGAATGCCAAGCTCTCTTCTTTGAGATTGAGGAAAAACTTGCCTCCATGGGAATTCAGATAGTCCAACAACTCTTTTTTACCTCTTTTTACACCTTCTGGCCCACCAAATCCCTCTAAATGCGCTTTGCCAATGTTAGTGATCAGTCCGTATTTAGGATTGGCGATTTCGCAAAGCTGTCGAATTTCACCTTGATGATTTGCGCCCATTTCCACTATTCCAATACCCAGGTCAAGTGGAAATGAAAGCAGGGTCAAGGGTACACCAATGTGGTTGTTGAGGTTTCCTTCCGTAGCGCCAACAGTATAAGTACTAGATAAAACCTCAATCAAAAGTTCTTTGGTAGTAGTTTTGCCATTACTGCCAGTAA
>CAZKMC010000317.1:0-3300 GCA_964553485.1 uncultured Comamonadaceae bacterium | reverse complement strand
TGGGTGCTTGAGACTGTAAGCCCACTACATGGAGACTTCCAGCAGCTAGTACCAATCCAAGAGCCATACTTCCAGAATCTCCCATATACACTTTCGACGGGTGCCAGTTCAATAAAAGAAACCCGAACATCGTGCATCCCAGTGTAATGAGCATCAAAGGAATAAAAGTCCACTCTCCAATCACTAAAAAGGACAAGATTCCTAGGCCAAAGGAAATGATTCCACCTACGCCTCCGCTCACCGCATCCATGTTATCTAACATGTTGAGTGCGTTCATTAGTCCCACCACCCAAATAATGGAGATAATCTGATTGAGGAATGTGAGGTCTTCGAAGAAGGTGAAAGCGTGTGTCTCATCCACCACCAGCATCGCACATACCAATTGAAAGATCAATTTATAGAAGGGCCTCACAGAACTAGTATCGTCATAATAACCCATTGCAAAAGCGATGAACGTTGCAAAGATCAAGCGATAGGTCCAGGTGGAAATTGGGGTAGTCGTTAGAAAGAGAAAGATTATACCGCCGATTATAAGAGTCAGAAAAATGGCCACTCCCCCGGTAGTTGGTTTTGCAGCGGCCCATCGATCTGATTTTATTTTGGATGGTGATTTTTTCCGACTGGCATTTTTCCAAAAAACCAGATTGAGACTGAAACTCATGGCGAACAACCCAAAAAACAATATGAAGAGTTGGGTATTCAGAATTCCCAGTTTTCTGGAAGCTCAATATCTACCCACGCAGGAGCTTGGTTGTCTTTGTCAGAAACCAATACTTGGGCATCACCCCAGTTTATACCCAAATCCGCATCATCCCATTTTAATGCTCTTTCCACTGCCCCATTATATACCTGTGTGCATTTGTAGCAAACGATAGATCCTTTTTCAAGTGACCTGAATCCATGAGCAAAGCCTGGAGGAATCCAAAACTGAAGTTTGTTGGAGTCTGATAATTCGATGGCTTGGTGTTGTCCAAAAGTTGGAGAATCAATGCGTAAGTCAACTGCCACATCCAGAACTTTCCCTTTTGACACTCTAACTAGTTTTCCTTGGTGAAAGGGAGGAATTTGAAAGTGCAATCCTCTGATTACGTTCAGCTCTGAATAAGACTCGTTGTCTTGGACAAAATCACAGGACAATTGAGCCGCGGCTTCAAAAGTTATCTTATTAAACGACTCCATAAAATACCCACGGTCATCAGGAAAGACTTGTGGTTTGAGGATTAATAGACCTTCTATCGGGGTAGTTGTTACTTCCATGTTATTTTCTCCGCTTAAAGAATCCCCTTTTTACTTTTACATCGTCATAATATCCTCCACCTGTTCCTCCATACCCATACCCATAGCTGTAGCCATATCCATAGTTATAAGAGTATCGATTTCGATCTAAATCTACGCCGTTCAGGATCACTGAAAGCTTGGATATTTTACTTTCGTTATTCAATCTATCCACGTTGTGAATGAATTGTTTTTTGGAATAGTCAGCCCGAAAAACATAAAGGGGATAATCTGCTTTTTGAATCATAGAAACACCATCCGTTACTAAACCAACAGGAGGTGTGTCAATAATGATAAAGTCATAGCTCTTTTTCAATTCTTCGAGTACCTCATCCATTTTTGACCCGATGATTAACTCACTTGGATTAGGAGGTATTGGTCCGGCAGTTATAAAATCTAGGTTCTCGAGTTTACTTTTTTGAATGCATTCCGTTACCGTAGTTTTCCCAATAAGCAGTGTACTCATGCCAACCTGGTTCTTCAGCTTCATCCCCTTATGAATCTTCGGTTTTCGCATGTCGAGATCAAGAACTACTACACGTTTTCCGCTGAAAGCTATAATTCCGGCTAAATTGATGGCAATGAACGTTTTTCCTTCGCCAGAAATAGTGGAAGTGATTGCCGCAATTTTTGGTCCCGGTGAATTATCTATGAATTGCAGATTGGTTCTGATATTTCTAAAGGCCTCCGCAATGATTGACTTGGGGCTTTTGTTGATGAGCAACATTGAAATTGGAATATCATGTTTGTACTTCGGAATTATCCCAAGTGTACTGATGGATGCGTTGCTGAGCCTCACTATTTCATTCAAAGATGTCACTTCATTGTGCAGCAGATAACGCACTGAGATAAAGATGAAGCCCAATAGCAACCCTCCTAAAAGGAATGAGAAAAGGACCATTTTCTTCTGCGGAGCAATTGGAGCATCGGGCAGTCGTGGTTCTTCTAATATTTGATTTTGACTCACAAATCCTTCTTTTGAAATTTGGTACTCAATGCGCTTTTCCAAGAGCATGGTGTAGTACTTCTCATTGATTGCAAACAGTCTTTCCAGCCTTGCAAATTCAAGTTCTTTGGTAGGCAGGCCGTAGTAAACAGTTTCTACACCTTTCAATTTGCTTTTTAGTTCAATGATGCGAGCGCTCAATTTTGCTCTTAGCGCCTTGATTGTTTCGATGATCAGACTTCTTTGAATTTCTATTTGGAAATCGATTCCTTTTACAATGTTGTTGTCGTCAGTGACAGTAAACAGCATCTCCTCTCGCTTTAGGAGCAGCATATGCAGATCACCGAGTGAAGTTTTAAGGCTGCTTTCAAAATTGCTTCCAGCCAAAATCGGCAATAAATTGTTTACGGCTATCTCAGAGGAATTTTTGCTGGTCAGTTTTTCAAGTTGCCCCAATAATTTTTCTTCAATTTCCAATTCAATTACTCGGTTTTCAAGGTCATTTAACCGTTCTAGATATACGCCTGAAATAGAATTGAGATCGGTAATTTTATTTACCTGCTTGTATTCATTTAAAAGAACTTCTGAATCCTTCAATCTTTCGAAAACGGTATCAATTTGAGCATCAATGAATGAAAGTATATTATCGTCGCTACGCTTTCGTTTTTCTAGATCAAAACGGATAAATTCATGAGCAACAGCAGCTACAAAATCGCGTGCCAGATAGGTGTTATTAGCTTTGTATGAGACCTCTACGGTTTTCGCCGTGCTGTTTAAAACATGTACATCAAGTTTTGAAGCAAACTTCTTAGCGAGAACTTCTCTGCTATTCAGGACCACATAAAGTTGGTCTTGATTCCGAAGTTCATTTAGGGAATTGATGTCAGTAATAGTTAAGGTGAAAGTAAAGGTTGGTAATTCGATTAAGCTCCCCACTGAAAGATTGTCAAAAGTCTTTCCTCCTTGTTGAATAGTAAATGAATTTCCTTCATTGAAATTGATGAAGATTGGTCTATTGAAAATTGTAGAATCTTTGATGGATTCAACTTCAATTTGGTAAGGGGAAAGCACATAGTGCT
>CAZKMC010000316.1:715-3313 GCA_964553485.1 uncultured Comamonadaceae bacterium | reverse complement strand
CTTTAGCCAGCCGAAATCGTTTACTTAACTAAGAACTTAAGTTGATGCCATTTTTGGTCACTCAAACAGCGAACGAAATAAATTCCTTGCGCCCAATTTGACGTGTTAAATGTGTGTTGAGTTGAGATGGTCATGACCTCATCAATCACTCTTCCTTGTGTGTCAAAAACCTGCAATTGTTCAATTGAGTGATTGGTTTTCACTGTAAATTGAGTTGATGCAGGATTGGGATATCCGACTATTTCATTGGACTTGAGCATTTCTGAGATGTCTGTTACCACAACCAGAATAGGTTCGGATTGTGCTGAACAGCCATTCACGTCCTCTATTTGGACATAATAGAAGCCATTATCCAGTGGGTTCCAAGAGCTAGAGGAATTTCCCTCAATTACGTCATTGTTATAAAACCAAATGACCGAATTTCCAGAACAACCCGCACATGACAGGATGTTGTTTTCTTGATCAAAACTCAAGACCGGGGCGGCTGGATTCTCGAACACCATTATAGGACCCAAAGTATAAGTAGAGATAAATTCTCCAACAGTGTAGGTATATGTGATGGTGTATTCACCAGGGTTTTGAAATAATACATTGAAGTTTTGAGCACATTCTGTGATGTTGGAGCCATTGCTTATCTCAAATAAGCATTCAGCACCATCCGCTAGTTCTGTTTGATTTGTAATCGTGACGGAAAGAGGAGCACAACCAGACATAGTATTAGCACTCATAAAGGCTGAGCTATAAACGCAAGATCCGTCATCTTGATTTGCTGAGTCGTCATAGTTTGTAGCACCGGGGTCCGTGCAACCTAAATAGATACATGAGCCATCGTCTTCTGATGCATCGGGATTGTAATTATCCGCATTTTCGTCTGTGCAACCGGAAATCATGCAGCTTCCATCTTCAAAATTTGCATCTGGGTTATAATTGTCGGCCTCAGGATCTGTGCACCCTTGAATGGAACACGATCCATCATCAACATTAGCTAATGCATTGTAATTTTCTGCTTCTGGATTGGTACATCCGGGCGAATCGGTTCCATTATAGATGTATAAACGAACCATTGGTTTTTTAAGGAGATAGAATAGCCCGTTTACTTCAGGAAATGACAAGAGCGTAGTTTCAGCTAAAGCATCTCCGCTTCTTCCTATAGCAAGCAACTCGCCATCTCCGCCATCCCAAACTGCCATAGCCAAATACAATGAATCTATTGCGCTGATAATTGGGTCAATTAGAGGGAGTTGCAGCACGTGATTTCCACCAATTCCATTCAAATCAAATTCTGTGACAATATGAGTCTCTGATTCTGCGTATAAAATGGTTCTATTCCAGTTGTAGACTTTAGCGCTTACGCTTGTGCCAATGGCAGTTTCATCTGAAAGAACCACCCCGACGCTATGAACGAGAAGTCCATTAGTTGTTGGTTCAAAGAAGTTTCCAATTTCATAAGGCTCCCCTTCATAAATGCCTTGAGGAATGAATGTATCTTCTAAACTACCATCATCGCGGCTATATTCGTTTGGAGTAATAGCGAAATCTTTGATTATTTCATTGTTAAGGGGGCTTTCATCAGTTTGATACTGTTCTAACTTGAACCTGATTTCATATTCACCAAGCTCACTGGGTGGAGTTTGTCCGCCAATGATATTTAGCGAAGCGGAAGCATCAGGATTGACGTTGGTTTGATTGCTGTTTGCCGTATAAACTACTTCATCCAACTCATTCTTAATTCGAATATTCAGTTTGACATTGATCTGTTGATCGGAACCAATGTTAGTGGCCGTAGCCCGATAATTGAATAATGGAATCATCATTTGTGGGTAGCTATGATATTCCAAGTCTCCAAAGCCATAGGGGTCTTGTTCGTAGTTAAAAGTTGTGTATTGTGGGTTACTTATGAGTAGGTCATTGGCATTTGGTGCAAACAGAGTGATATCATCTAACAACCACCAATAATATTGGCCTGAGAAATCAAATTTCAGGACCACATTGGATTCGCCGCCCAAGAATTCACTTGCATTTACGTTAACCCATTCTGAAGGTCCACTTTGGGTAGATTGTCCATTTGGATTTTCAAAGATTAAGGTATAGTTGACACCACCGTCATTTGAAGCCCACACAGAGGTAGTTGATGTAAAATGCTTGTATTGTTGTTGAAATGCGAGGACTACATTTTCATGAGCGCTTAAATCGATTGATTCCGTAATGATCCATGCATGATGTGGTCCAGGAACTTCACCAGAACCTATATTACCACATGGACCTATAGGGTCATCCCAATAATTCGAGTCAAAAATAACGAAGCCATTTGACGCCGTTTCAGAAGTGATTGGGCTTGAATCAATTCCACATGACCCTAAAGAGCACACCGTATTATCTGGGTCTGTGGATGGTCCGCGATATTCCCAATGAGAAACTTCATCTTCACTGTCATTTATCCAAGAGGCAGGAATTCCGTCAGCAAAATCCCAAGAGATAATTGGAGTCCCATAGACCTGCCCATTCATTGAAATGGATAGGACTAGTAATAATATTAGAAAGAGTAGCCTAGAAATCAGGGGCATAATCAGGTGAAATTATCAAGGTGTGCAACTGAGC
>CAZKMC010000316.1:0-705 GCA_964553485.1 uncultured Comamonadaceae bacterium | reverse complement strand
TTGGACATAAAAAAAGCCGGATAATCCGGCTTTTTTTTATGATAATATGTTGAAATCTAGTTGCCTAGCTTTTCCATTTCAGCTTCAAAAGTTTCCTTGAACTTTTCGTAGTTGTATTCTGCTTTGATTCTTTCGTCTTTTGAAAGGCGATCGCTGTAGGCAGCGGCAATATCTGCTCCGCTCAATTCTATTGCGATGTATTTAACGAAAGTTCCATCAGTTTTTTGCGTCAACTTTTCACAAATGGCAATTGCACCTCTTAATTCTTGGTCAACCACTGTACGTGCAAGGTTGTTGAAAGTCTCAGTAACTTCTTCCTTGTTGTTGTACTTGCTAGAATTTACATAGTTATCAGTAACTACTTGAAGAGTTGCACTGATAGTTCGAGCGAGTTGGTCTTCAGCATTTGAGCGAGAAATTTTCTTGGCTGTCTCTCTGCTCATGCTTTCTCCTGTGGCACTTGATCTAAATGTTTCTTTGTCTGAGAGATATTGATCTCCAGTACAATATTCATTGATAAGCACTTCGCCAACAGGCTTAGGTTGCTCTACTTCTTTTTTTCTTTTGCATCCAGTAAATGCTGTTCCCATCACAAGCAATGCTGCGAAGATGGTAAGTGTGCGGGTCGTTGTGGTCTTTTTCATAATGTAAAGTGTTTCGTGTCGGGGTCGTTGTCGTGTGTGGGTGGTTGTGTTGGTGTGTGTT
>CAZKMC010000315.1:1570-3321 GCA_964553485.1 uncultured Comamonadaceae bacterium | reverse complement strand
AAGGTGATGTTTTGGAGTAAAAGGGATATTCGCGTCTGACATCTCTGCCGGCTGATTATCTGCATTTGCATAGATTCGGAAAATTGAAAAATCACCTGTATGTCTTGGCCAAATCCAATTGTCCGTATCTCCACCAAATTTACCAATAGACGAAGGAGGAGCCCCCACTAAACGAACGTCGTTAAACGTCTCCGTGACAATCATATAGTATGAATTTCCTTGGTTAAATGGTCTTATAACAGCATCATAACCAGTTCCTTCTACGGCTTTTCTAATCAATTCCTTTTGCAATTCATCGCTTGCTATTCTCCATGCTTCTGTGGCATAGCCAGGGTAGTCAGCCATGACCTTAGAAGTCACATCTTCTATGCGCACAATGAAAGTGGCTGTTAGTCCAGGGTTGGTTAATTCATCCTGAAAAGAATTTGCCCAAAATCCATCTGTGAGGTAATCATTTTCTACGGAACTGTGTTGTTGGATTTGTCTATATCCGCAATGATGATTCGTAAGGAGCAGACCTTTGTCTGAGATGACTTCCGCCGTGCATCCTCCTCCAAAGTGGACAATGGCATCTTTGAGAGAAGAATGGTTGACAGAGTAGATGTCTTCAACGCTCAATTTGAGTCCCATTGCTTGCATGTCGCCCTCAACAGCTTTTAAGAGTGTTGGAATCCACATGCCTTCCGTGGCATGAAGGGATAAACTAATTACAATGGTCAGTACAGTAAGGATGTATTTCATAATCTTAGTCTTAGTCTTGGTCAACACGTAATTTAAAAAGGAAGTAATATATCCCAAAAGTGAATAATATTCCGAAAGACATTGGCACAATGACATCAATAGCCGTATAATCATTGCCTTCGTCGCCCCGAGAACGAAGGTAAAGCCCCACCGGGGCGCTAAGTATCATTAGAACTCCAACTACCAAAAATATATAGTTAAAAGCTTTACTGGCCACCATGGCGGTCTTGTAGATTGGTGATTGTATGAAGTCATCAAACGAGGAATTAGCATATTGAGAAGCTCGTTTTCTTGCCAATTCTTGCTGTTGCTCTACCCACATTTTATAAATGGCCGCTCTCCGAAGTTCTTCGGTTTGTGTGACTCTCATTCTGCGCTGGGTGAGGTAAATCCCTCTTCTTTCCGCATTACCCAGAAACTCATAAGCCTCGTTGATCTCAATAAAGGCGAGAGCTGCATTAGGAGATTCACTCACATCCGGATGGTA
Organism: uncultured Comamonadaceae bacterium; assembly: GCA_964553485.1. Classification (GTDB taxonomy): domain Bacteria; phylum Bacteroidota; class Bacteroidia; order Flavobacteriales_D; family Sanyastnellaceae; genus CAZKMC01. The sequence continues at coordinate 2,093 of CAZKMC010000315.1, read as the reverse complement.
CCTTTTGGCTAAGATCCGGTATGCCTTTTTGATTTCAGTATCTGTGGCATCAGGAGAAATTTCCAGTATGGCAAAATAATCCTTCATTCTTTAAAAGGTCACCTCCACTCCTACTTGCAACCTAGTGAGTTCGGGATATTTTTTTCCCTCGTTCACAGAATCACTGGCTTTGAATTGATCTGACATTCTGTATTTGGTCCACAGTGCTAATTTGTTCACTCCCAGCCTCACCGCTAAACCATAATTGAGGGGATTGATATAATCCAAACGCCCAAAGGTGGTTTTTATCTTTGTAGCGCCATCTTTTAATGCAGGATTCACGTCTTGTTTGAGCTGTTGGCGGACAGAAAAGCCCCACTCACCATAGCCTCCAAGATCAATAAAGTTTCCGAGATAATTACCTCTTTTGCCCACATTGACTCTAATTCCAGCACCTGCTTCCAGCTGATTCCAAACAAATTTTTGCTGGTCAAACTCCTGCCCTCTGCCAAATACATTCTTGGCTGAATCCTGTTCGATACGA
>CAZKMC010000315.1:0-1560 GCA_964553485.1 uncultured Comamonadaceae bacterium | reverse complement strand
GATACGATAAGCCGCCCTGTTCCATCCAAGGTCCCAAATTCCTGCGAAAGTATTGGACCAGCGCCATTTGCCACGTGTTCCATATCTCCAAATAGCTGAAGACGCTGTTTGGGCGCTGTCAGACTCCTCAATAGGTATGGCTACTCCGAACGACCAAAACCCGCTTTGATAATAGGTCGAATTAGGTCCTTTTTGAAGTCTTTCCGAAGGGTTTTGTGCGGGTTGATCCATCAAAGTGGTTTGGGCGTTCCCTATGAAGGGAAGCATTCCACAGAAAAGGACAATAAGCTTAAAGATTGATTTCATGCAAGTAAGTAGTTCCTTTATAATGTATGCGAATTAAGTTGGCACCTTCTAATTTCGATTTGATCAAAATTCCTCCTCTGGTTCCTTCTGGTTCTATGACTCCATAGTGCAGAATTTGTCCATCTGTCCGTGCGGCATGCCAGTAAATTAAGTCTCTCAAATGATGGTAAGGGTATCCTTCTTCCAGTTCCTCCTGCTCCGCCGCAGATTGCTTCAAATTAATAAAGCACGCAGGCTCTCCTTTGTTCCAATCAAAGACCACCTCATCATTGTTCTCAGCTGAATTGGGTTTAAGCACCTTATCTGCTTGTGGTATTCCATAGCCATGGACATAGTCAAAATAAGGATAAAGATGCCCACTCTGCTGGATGAGGTTGAAAGCTTCTTTGGCAGTAAGCTGCGGATTGTATTGCAGCAAACAAGCAACAAAACCAGCTACTAGTGGTGATGCAAAGGATGTTCCCGAGGTTTGGTGCAGTCCGTTAGGGCCACAAGCAATGACATTCCCAAAAGCTGAAATATTTGGTTTCATTCTACCATCCGCGGTGGGGCCAAACGAAGAAAACGAAGTTGCAATTCCGGTCCAAGGAGAAATTCCTCCTACGGCAAGCACTCCTGGAGCATCTGCTGGGGCACCGAGGTATTCCCAGTCAGTATCACCGTCATTCCCCGTTGCGTTGACCACTACAATCCCTTTTTCAAATGCCATCTGTGCCGCCCTAGAAACCAAGGTATGTTGACCGTCCAAATCCTTCCAGAAATAGCGGTTGTTTGTATATCCCAAACTGCTGTTTATGACGTCCACACCTAGGCTATCTGCCCATTCTGCTGCCGCTAACCAGCTGTCTTCCTCTCCTATGGTTTCCCAAAGATTACGTTCTGTTCTAGCTAGCGCAAAAGAAGCCCCTGTGGCCAGACCTATTGCTTTTCCGTCAGAGATTCCGGCAATACAGGAAAGTACATTCGTGCCATGCGTTCCCCATGCGTACACATCGTCATCATTAGAAATGAAGTCATGGCAATGGAGGATTCTATTATTGAGAAGCAAATGGCCAAATTCTTTACGTTCATCAACCCCTCGGAATCCCACATCAAAAACTGCTATTAGCACTCCTTTTCCATCCAAAGATGCTTGCTTGAAACTTTCTGCTCCCATGATCTCCGTTTGAGATTGCAGTATTGCTTGATGGTGGGTACTTAACTTGGAGTAACTCACCTGCTGCAACAAAAATTAAAGTCGCCCTCTAACAACCA
>CAZKMC010000314.1:2538-3366 GCA_964553485.1 uncultured Comamonadaceae bacterium | reverse complement strand
GGTGGAGCCTGCATGCTTTATGGCGCGCATCAATGCAGCAGGGTTAGCTCCCTTTCGAACCGCAATGTCATGGTGAGACAGAATACCGATCAATTTAGAATGTGGAGTCCCATCTTTGGTGATGCACAGAAAGCGCACATCATGTTTGATCATGCTGGACTGTGCTTGTGCAATAGTCACTGATTTTGGATAGCACAATACAGGGGAGGTCATAAGTTCTGCGGCTGGTGTATCAAAAGGCAGATCCCCTGTGGCAATATGATTCCGAATTTGCTTGCTTGTGACAATTCCAAGTGGTATCTGATTTTTAGTAATGATGACCGAACTTACATGACCCTCTCGCATAAGCAGGGCAATGTCAGACGCAGAAGTTTCAGGAGACGAAGTCACAACATGTTTCACATAAGGTGCTGGTTGAAACTCAAACAATTCTTGCTCCAAGGGCTGATGACCATATTCCTCAATGAAAATATCGAGGTCTGGAGGCGACATATATGGCGATTCCGTGTTAGATGCAAAACTCTCCAATAGGAATTTGGAAACTTCTCTGTTTTGTTCAGCTATTGGCTTAAATACCTCAATTGGCACAGCATATAAAATTGATTCTTCAGTGCCGAGAGCGGAAATGGCATAATTCTCCTTGGCGAAAAGGGGACGCAATCCAAAAACATCTCCTTCATCAAGCTTGTCCAATCGTTTTATTCGTCCGTCTAGTTCCTTTTGAAGAGTAACCGCTCCTTTGTGGATTAGGTAAAAATGCTCTTGCAAAACACTCCCTTGATTATAGATTACCTTGTCCTTTTGTACATAGATGATACTTACTTGCTG
>CAZKMC010000314.1:0-2528 GCA_964553485.1 uncultured Comamonadaceae bacterium | reverse complement strand
CTTTTTCTAAGTTGACACCTGCCTTGGTTATAAAAGTGAGCTTATCAAAAGGAGGGAAGCCTTTCATAAAATCAGCTACCCGTTCTGCAATCGTGTTTTTCATCGAACCAAAATTAAGGTAAATCATGTTTTACTTGATTACTAATCTTGACATGATCTGAATTAGAATTTGTGCAGACCTTTGAGCTCTTGACAGAAGTCATCACAAGGAAAGTTGAATCCCATAACGGTAGGCAAGGAAAGAAGCAAATGTGAGCTTTTACAACTTTGAAATTGGACAAGGATTCGTCATGACTTAGTGCGCGATGTTTCGTAGTTTTATAGCTCTGAAAATTGAGAAAAGACGAGCCCAGAATAGAAAATGGAAAGGCCGGTTAATCCGTAAATATTGAATTATTTATAAAAAACCACTATGAAAAATCTGTTTCTATTGATTTGCTCAACAATCATATTAGTGGCTTGTGAAGATCAGGCAGAAATGAGTTCGATAGATCCAGTCAACTGGAACAAAAAAACTCTTAATCATCCCATGCCTGATTCTTTGGAACATGGAAGAACTTATCTTTCTGTGTACTCTGAGATTTATAGCATGTCAGAACATAAAACCCATGATCTCACCGCTACAATAAGCCTTAGAAATACCAGCTACATTGATTCAATCTTTATTACGCATGCTGAATATTTTGACACCAAAGGAGAGTCTATTCGCAATTATATCAAACAGCCTATTTTCCTTACTCCTCTGGAGACTGTTGAAATCATAATCGATGAAAAGGACAATCAGGGTGGGTCGGGAGCTAACTTCATTTTTGACTGGAGCATCAAACCAAATACCACTCAACCACTTTTTGAAGGTGTCATGATTACAACCAGCGGATCGTTAGGCTTGTCATTCACCACACAAGGAAAACGCATTGAATAAATTTAGCGGTCTTTTATTGCCATTATCTTTCCCCTTTCAATTGAGAATCTTCTAAACCGTCGCAGAACGTAATGAAACAAGCCCATTTTCCATTATTATCCACTTCTAGGCTCCGCCTGAGGAGAGTTTCAGAAGAAGATGTAAAGCACATTATGTTCTTACGTTCTGACCCTGAGGTCAATAAATTTGTCAATAGACCAACCCCTAAAAATACCGATGATGTCCTTGAGTTTATCGACAAACTGGAAAATCAATTCGAAGCTGGATTGGGCATTTACTGGGTGATTACACTTAAGGATAAGGAAGACATGATTGGTTCCATTTGTTTGTGGAACTTTTCTGCTGATCGTAAAATGGCCGAACTTGGTTATGACTTACATCCAAGTTTTCAAAAACAAGGAGTTATGGCTGAAGCAATTGAAAATGTGGTTGGTTTCGGCTTTGAAACATTGCTATTGGAGGAAATTGAAGCCTATACCCAAAACAACAATCTCCCTTCAATAACGCTTCTAAAAAAACAGAAGTTTATATGTGTTGAAGGAAAAGATGATCCAGACAATAAGCTAAACTTGGTCTTTAGCAAGAGATGTCCACAAACATAGGTTAGCTACATCGGACCTTAATTGCGATTTACCCAACGAGAATCAGTTATCTTTGCGGCGCAAGTTTGCTTGAATTTTTCCCGCCTTCTTGCTTGTTTCGAAATACTTCCCGGTGTAAGTGTCTCGAACCAGACTTCCAACTACACCTAATTTCAAATTCCCCGCTAAATGCGTTTTGACGAATTAGACATTGTTACGCCAATCTTAAAAGCCCTTGATGACCAAGGGTATACCGAACCAACTTCAATCCAAGAGCAAGCGATTCCGCTTTTGCTTGATGGACATGATATTATTGCTAGTGCACAAACAGGTACTGGAAAAACGGCAGCATTTGCGATTCCAATCATTCAGCATTTGCATCTGAATAAAGAGAGAAACCCGCGTGCAAAAAAGATCACAACTCTAGTTCTTACCCCTACAAGAGAACTGGCAATTCAAATAGGAGAGAGTTTTTCCACTTATGGGAAATACACAGACATCAACAACACGGTCATTTTTGGGGGAGTAAAACAACTTTCTCAGACTTCTGCCTTGCGGAAAGGCGTGGATGTGCTTGTTGCTACTCCCGGACGACTTTTGGATCTTATGGATCAAGGCTATGTCAAGCTAAACAACATTGAATATTTCGTGTTGGATGAAGCAGATCGTATGCTGGACATGGGATTCATTCACGACATCAAACGGGTATTGGCCGTATTGCCAGAAAAACGACAATCACTGTTCTTCTCCGCCACCATGCCTTTGAGTATCCTGGATCTTTCAAGAAGAATCCTCAACAATCCTAAGAAGGTTGCCGTTAGTCCAGTCTCATCTACTGCCGACACTATTCAGCAGACGATATACTATACCAATAAACAAGACAAAGGCCCCTTGCTATTGCATATCCTTGAAGATCCAGAAATGGACCAAGTCTTGGTGTTTTCAAAAACGAAACACGGCGCTGATAAGATCGTCAAGTTTCTACAGAAGAAGAAAATTTCTGCAGCAGCCATCCACGGGAATAA
>CAZKMC010000313.1:0-3374 GCA_964553485.1 uncultured Comamonadaceae bacterium | reverse complement strand
AGCTGGGCCCTCGTGTCCCACAGCGACAGCTGCAATGCAGTAATCTCTGCATCATCCACTTGTCCATTCGTTGTGGCCGCTGGAAATGATAGTGCTAATGCAAACAACTATTCTCCTGCCCGTGCCAACGGTAACAACATATACACTATTTCGTCAATGGCTCAAGGAGATGTGTGGTCATACTTTTCAAACTATGGCAATCCACCTGTTGATTATTGTGCTCCAGGTTCTTCTATCCTTTCAACTTACAAGGATGGAAATTATGCAACATTGAGCGGAACCTCTATGGCTTCTCCTCACGTAGCTGGAATTGTGCTCATTGGTGGAATAACTTCTGATGGGGTGGTTTCTGGGGATCCAGATGGGGATCCAGACTCAATTGCTCATCACTAGAAATCCTTTTGTAAATAATTGAAATGGCGGGTGTTAAAACCCGCCATACGTATCCATAGATATTATGCCTCGGTTTAGCAAACAATTTCTATTGCTACTTTCATTTCTTGAAGGAGGATCTGTCATGGCCTGCGAACTTATTAGCGCCAAACTCCTAGCACCCTATTTTGGAACTTCGCTTTATGTGTGGGCAGCCGTTCTTGGTCTAACACTTGGGGGACTCACAACTGGTTATTTTTTAGGGGGAAGAATATCAAAGTCGGGTCGTTTCAAACCCCTTTTTATAGTTGTTTCACTCGCTTCGGCCTTTCTCATCTTAATGCCTTTTTCGAGTCAGATAATAATGGAGGCTACGATTTCATTCAGTCTCGAAAGTGGAGCTCTTCTGTCATTGTTCGTCTTTATGGTGCCTCCTTTAGTATTTATGGGGATGACGTCCCCTTTAATTATCAACCTTCTCACTGATCAAGCTAATCAAGCTGGTAACAATGCTGGAACTGTATATGCCATTTCTACTCTCGGTGGGATTTTGTATACATTTTTGTTAGGTTTTTATGTCATTCCTCAATTTGGACTAAGCATGCCTGCTGTTATTTCAGGAATTATTTTGTTCCTCTTACCCTTATATGGTCTTATTCGCCTAAAGTCTATCAAGTTTATAGGGCTCTTAATACTCGGCACATCAATGAGTTGTTTAGCGCTCAAATCAGATATTGAATACACAGAGAACTATCATATTTTATATCAATCAGAAGGAATATTTGGACAAGTAAAAGTTGTTGATCATCCGTCAATACTTATTACCCCTGATGAGCGAATAGGCCGAGGTTTAATCGTCAACAACACCTTGCAAACGTATGTGGGCGTTGCTGATGATTTTCAATATAGCATCTGGAGTTGGGCTAATTATTTTCCAAGTGCCGCTTCTATCTACCCCCCCGGAAGCAAAGTCTTGTTATTAGGTTTAGGTGGAGGAACACTTGTAAAGCAACTCAATCGACTAGGATTCGAAGTGGATGTTGTTGAAATCGATGAACGTATTGTGGATGTGAGTTTTGAATTCTTTCATTTAGATCGATCAACGAACATAGTTATTGATGACGCACGTCATTTCATAAATATAGCTGAAAGCAAATACGATATTATTATTTACGACACCTTTTTGAGTGAATCGGTACCAGAACATCTGCTGACGAAAGAAGGATTTGCAGACGCTAAAGAGATTCTGAATTCAGGGGGAATGATTATGGCCAATTTTTATGGTTTTATTGAAGGCGCCGAAGGGCTTGCGGCCCGTTCCGTTTACAAGACTTTTATAGAATCAGGATTTACTACCGAAATTCTTTCTACTCCTGGTGCCGAGTCTAATCGCAATCTTATATTCCTAGCTTCAGAAAATGAGCTTGACTTTACACGAGCTGAATATTCAGCCCCTCATTCTGATGTCATCGAAGACCTTTATTCACATATGATAAATACCTCAATCTTAGATTTGTCAGATGCGGTGGTTCTCAGCGATTCTAAACCTCGTTTATCAAAGCTTTATAACAAAGCAGCTAAAAAGTGGAGAATGAGTTACAATGACTATTACTCCGCTCATTTTACCAAGAAAAAATAACTTCAGTTTGTCCATCACAGAATTTGGGACGATGAGCGCCCTCACCACCATCGTTTGTCAGTGTTTACAGGGCAGCAAGGATTCTCCTTTATCATCATAAAATTGAATTAGGGGGGCCTAGCAAATCTTTAATTTGATATCCTCGCAATTCTGTACTAACTTGATAGGTAACTGATAACTTGAATGCAATGGCAAACAAGCGCAAATACAAGAGTTTTAATGAGTTTTATCCTCATTATCTGGAAGAACACAAAAAGACGGGTACACGCGTTATGCACTTTATTGGCACTTCACTCTTTTTCGGAATGCTTGTATTGGCCTATGCGTATCAAAATCCATGGCTCATTCTGCTAGGTATTACACTAGCTTATTTGAATGCTTGGATTGGACACTTCTTTATTGAAAAGAATAAACCAGCCACATTCCAATACCCGCTTTGGTCATTGATTGGTGATTTCAAGCTTTATTTCAGCATTCTGCTTTGTCAAGAGGAGCTCGTTGGAGAATGAATTAAGCAACAACTGTTTGCTTGCCATTTAAAATCACATCTAATGGCTTGCCACTTAGAAGTTTGATAGTTGTTCCTTTGGAATCCACATTGACGTCTAGAACTCTCTCTCTGAATACGACTTTAAACGCAAAGGACTTCCATTGATCTGGCAATACCGGATTGAAATAAAGATGGTCTTTGTTGACTCTCATTCCCCCAAATCCTTCTACCACAGACATCCAAGTTCCAGCCATACTGGTGATGTGCAAACCTTGATAAGCCTCATGGTTGTAATCGTCCAAGTCCAATCTTGAAGTTCTTAAATAGAGCTCATATGCCTTTTCTTTGCGGCCTAGCTTTGACGCAAGGATAACGTGGATGCATGGCGACAAGCTCGACTCATGAACGGTTTTTGGTTCGTAGAAATCAAAATTAGCAGCGATGGTCTCTTTTGAAAAATGTTCTTCAAACAGATAGATGCCCTGAAGCGTGTCTGCTTGTTTGATAAATATAGAACGCAGGATACGGTCCCAAGACCACTTCTGATTGATAGGGCGGTCTTCATTTTTAAGGTCATCTACAGAAAGCTGCTGCTTGTCTAGGAAACCATCTTGCTGAAGGAATATCTCTGTTCCTTCTAGTTTAGGCAAGTATATTTTCTCAATGATATCTGCCCATTTTGGGGTCTCTTCAGCCTCGTTAAAGCTCCATTTGGCGCTCTTTTCTGCGAATGCCTTGCCATGATGTTCTTTCATGTACAGAATGGACTTTAGCGTGTACGTGAGGCACCAACGAGCAATATAATTGGTGTACCAGTTATTATTGACGTTGTTCTCATATTCATTCGGACCAGTAACACCTAAGATCACGTAT
>CAZKMC010000312.1:2567-3391 GCA_964553485.1 uncultured Comamonadaceae bacterium | reverse complement strand
GATTCTGAACGCGTATTGATTAATATCAGTGGACAAGATAAATTGACTGCGGGTGATATCGGTAAGTTTACCTCTGCTTTTCAAGTTTTGAATGCAGATCAGGTAATCTGTCACATGGATCCTAAAGTTAAGATCAACCTTGAAATAAATATTGGCAAAGGAAGAGGATATGTTCCAGCAGAAGAAAATCGCATGGAAGGCGTCTCAATCGGAACCATCTTTGTTGATTCTATCTTTACTCCTATTCGCAACGTTCAATACAAAATTGAAAACTATCGTGTAGAGCAAAAAACGGATTATGAGAAACTCATCATGGACATTGACTGTGATGGTTCTATCTCTCCAAAAGAAGCTCTGCAAGAAGCAGCTAAGATTTTGATTCACCACTTTATGTTGTTCTCAGATGAACGCATTACGTTGGAGTCTGAAGAGAAAGCAGAAACAGAAGAGTTTGATGAAACCTCTTTACACATGCGTCAACTTTTGAAAACAAAGTTGGTCGATATGGATCTTTCAGTGCGTGCATTGAACTGCCTCAAAGCAGCAGATATTGAAACGCTTGGAGATTTGGTTTCTTACAACAAGAATGATTTGTTGAAATTCAGAAATTTTGGAAAGAAGTCATTGACAGAATTGGAAGACTTAGTTGATAACAAAGGACTTTCATTTGGAATGAACGTGACTAAATACAAATTGGACAAAGAGTAAGTCCAGATTGGGTAGCTTTTACCTAATGAACACCTAAGAAAATGAGACACGGTAAGAAATTTAACCACCTAGGAAGAAAGACAGCTCACCGCAAAGCGATGTTGGCGAATATGGCT
>CAZKMC010000312.1:2197-2557 GCA_964553485.1 uncultured Comamonadaceae bacterium | reverse complement strand
GTTCACTTATTGAACATAAGCGTATTACTACTACAGTTGCTAAGGCGAAAGAGCTCAGCAAGTTTGTTGAACCTTTGATCAATAGATCTAAGGAAGATTCAACTCACTCACGTCGTGTGGCCTTTCGTTATTTGAGAAGTAAGTATGCTGTTACAGAATTATTCAGAGAAGTTGCGCCAAAGGTGGCTGAACGACCTGGAGGATTCACACGGATTATCCGCACTGGATATCGTTTAGGTGATAGCGCTGAAATGTGTATGGTTGAGCTAGTTGACTTCAATGAGATATATGGAGGAGATGAAGAAAAGAAAACTCGATCACGCAGAAGCCGCCGCGGTGGAGGTAAAGCTAATCCAGTTG
>CAZKMC010000312.1:0-2187 GCA_964553485.1 uncultured Comamonadaceae bacterium | reverse complement strand
CTGCCGACACAGTGCAAGATACTGCTGAAAATCTAGCGGAAGTGGCATCTGAAGCTACTGAAGAAGTTAAGGATACTGCAGAAGCAGCTGAAGACCAAATAGCGTCTAATGATGCAACTGAGGAGAATGATTCTGATGATGCTAAGAAAGAAGACGATAAGAAAGATGCATAAGCTTTCCTAAGACAATACTTTAAAAGGGTAACACATTGAGTGTTGCCCTTTTTTTTGACCTATGGTGACCGTATGTTGAAATGTTTAGAAAATAGAATACATGTCTTCAAGACTTCAACAATTATCTTTGCATTATGAGTACACAGAATCAACCAGCAGTTTTAGTCTTAAAAGATGGCACTGTATTTCATGGTAACGCGGCAGGCGTAATTGGGACCACTACCGGCGAAATCGCATTTAACACCGGAATGTACGGTTATCAAGAGATTTTTACTGATCCATCTTACCATGGACAAATAGTCGTAATGGCCACGGCTCACATCGGAAATTACGGCACACATCCTGAAGAAACTGAGTCAGATGGAATAAAGATCTCAGGTCTTGTAGCCAAAAAATTTAGCCAAGTGCACAGCCGGGAGTCTTCTGATATGTCCCTTCAAGATTATCTTGAAAAAGATAAAAAAGTGGGGATCTGTAATGTGGACACAAGGGCACTTGTCAGACACATTAGAGAAGCAGGAGCTATGAACGCGATTATCTCGTCTGAAATTCTAGATGTGGATGTGCTCAAAGAGAAACTCGATGCAGTTCCTTCAATGGAGGGATTGGAATTATCGTCAAAAGTGACCACCTCTAAAGCTTTTGAAGTAAACCCAGAAGGACGTCTGAAAGTGGCATTGCTGGATTTGGGAGTAAAAAAGAATATTATCCGCTGTCTTGCAGAAAGAGATTGTTATGTGAAGGTATTTCCAATGCAAACCTCTATTGAGGAAATGACAGCATGGAATCCAGATGGTTTCATGATCTCAAATGGTCCTGGTGACCCAGCTGCAATGGTTGAAACAGCTCAATTGGTAAATAACCTAATCTTAACGGGCAAGCCAATGTTCGGTATTTGCCTGGGGCACCAAATAATTGCCACAAGCCAAGGCCTCTCAACAATTAAAATGTTCAACGGCCACAGAGGGGTTAATCATCCAGTTAAAAACTTGATCACTGGCCTTTGTGAAATTACTTCCCAAAATCATGGCTTCGTTGTAGATATGAAAAGTGCAGAAGCTAACAAAGACATTGAAGTCACACATATTCATTTGAATGACGATACACTTGCAGGAATTAGGTTAAAAAAGTTTCCTGTTTTTTCTGTGCAATATCATCCGGAAGCGTCAGCTGGGCCGCATGATAGTCGTTACTTATTTGATCAATTTATTCAGCAATTAGAGAAATCGACTGCTCACAATTTAAAAACTGCGCAAGCATGAGTTATATAGGAAGAATACACGCACGTCAAATCCTCGATAGTAGAGGTAACCCTACAATTGAAGTAGATGTCATTACTGATAGCGGTGTTCTAGGTAGAGCGGCAGTTCCTTCGGGGGCCAGCACAGGAATTCATGAGGCCGTAGAATTGCGCGACAATGACCCCGGAAGATATCTCGGAAAGGGCGTGCTCAAAGCCGTAGAGAATGTGAATGCAGTTCTTAATGAAGAACTTGAGGGCGCATACATTTTTGATCAGAATCTAATCGATAAAGCCATGATTGGAATAGATGGCTCAGATTCCAAAGGTGTTCTTGGTGCTAATGCAATTCTTGGAGTATCTCTTGCGGTGGCCAAAGCAGCTGCAGAGACATTGGGACAATCCTTGTTTCGATATGTAGGAGGGGTTAGCGCCAACGTGATGCCCGTTCCAATGATGAATATTCTGAATGGAGGCTCACATGCGGATAACAAAATTGACATCCAGGAGTTTATGGTGATGCCAATTGGGGCAAGCACTTTTTCTGAAGGTCTGAGAATGGGAACCGAAGTGTTCCATCACCTCAAAAATGTGTTGAAAGCAAAAGGAATGTCCACCAATGTCGGAGACGAAGGTGGTTTTGCTCCAAATCTTGGAAGCAATGAAGAAGCAATTCAAGTGGTACTCAAAGCAATTGAAGAAGCTGGCTATAAACCGGGAGTAGACCTAGTAATTGCTATGGATGCTGCCTCGTCAGAGTTTTATGACAAAGAA
>CAZKMC010000311.1:3193-3401 GCA_964553485.1 uncultured Comamonadaceae bacterium | reverse complement strand
TTGACTGCTTGTCTCGAATACTTCCATCTCCTCGGTTGTTTCTGTTTCATTTGTATTGAGTTTGAATGAAACATCTACACCCGGAGCTTTGAAGTCCATACTTATATTATCACTGCTGGGTTGGATACTTGTTTTTGTTTCAGTTTGTTTTACATCTCTTGCACTCTCCTGTTCTAAGAGAGATTGTACAACTTCTAATTTGCTGGTC
>CAZKMC010000311.1:2690-3183 GCA_964553485.1 uncultured Comamonadaceae bacterium | reverse complement strand
TGGTCTCTGAATTTGGTAAACTAGACTCATCCGAATCGATAAACGAGCTTTCAGATTGAAACCTGCAAACGTACTTCCCTTTGCGGTTGAGTTTGACCATGTATACACAGGTCATTCCGGGATGCACAACAAAGTTGTTCATCTGGAAATCGGCTATAGTAGGATCTTCAAAATCAATTCTCAATTGAAAAAACTCTGATTTGAGGTTGCCAATTTCAATGCTATTCATTGGCTCCTGGTTCTGTGCAGTGCCATTTAAGTATGCAGTGAATTTCTCGCCGAATTCAGAAAAAATAACGGCTTCTGAGATTTGACTATTCAGCGTGATGAAAATTACGCTTGCTATTAGGGAGAGTACAAGTCTTTTCATATTGTTGAAATTTGGTCTAAAGGTAATTGCTTCTACATGGCATACCAATCGACGTGCCATATTTGTGGTTTACTTATGGAAAACTCATGAATTTGACGGTTGAATAGCGGTCATGTTCTTCTA
>CAZKMC010000311.1:0-2680 GCA_964553485.1 uncultured Comamonadaceae bacterium | reverse complement strand
ATCTTTGGCCTTCAAAAAAACAGAATAGATGGGAAGAAATGTCCTTGTTATAGGTGCTGGAAGATCAAGTTCGTCACTGATTAGATATCTACTTCAGAACGCCCAAGAAATGGATGTCAAAATCCTTGTTGGCGATATGGATGTCGATTTGGCCAAGTCCAAAGTGAATGGTCATCCAAGAGGGGAAGCTTTTTTGTTTAATGCTATGGAAGAAGAAGCCAGAAGAAAGGTTATTTCTAGCTCTTCATTGGTTATTAGTATGCTGCCAGCCCGTTGGCATTTTGATGTAGCAAAAGACTGCATTGAAATGGGTATTCCAATCATTACGCCTAGTTATGTGTCGCCAGAAATGCAAGAACTAAATGAGGCTGCCAAGGCGAAAGGAGTGCTGTTGTTAAATGAAATCGGAGTAGATCCTGGAATTGATCATATGTCTGCCATGCGGATCATAGATGACCTAAGAGCGAAAGGTGCGGAAATTACAAGGTTCGAGTCTTTTACTGGTGGATTAGTAGCTCCGGAAAGTGATGACAACCCATGGCATTATAAGTTCACTTGGAATCCTCGCAATGTGGTCTTGGCAGGTCAAGGCGGCTCAGCTATGTTTCAGCAAGAAAATCGATTGAAATATATTCCACCTTACAAAGTGTTTCAAAGAATCAAGGAGATAAAGATTCAGGGTCACGGATTGTTCGAAGGATATGCTAACCGAGATTCTCTTAAGTACAAAAAGATCTATGGTCTTGAAGGTATTTCTACTATTTATAGAGGGACCTTAAGAAAAAGCGGTTTTTGTGCTGCTTGGGATGTATTTGTTCAGTTGGGAATGACCCTGGATGATTATAAAATGGAGGCTAGCGACCAGTTAACTAACCGTCAATTTGTAAATGCATTCTTGCCTTTTGACGAGTTGAGAACTGTGGAGGAAAAACTCCAAGGACACCTTGATTTAAGTGATGAAATCATGGAAAAACTAGCTTGGCTAGATTTGTTCAAAAAAACACCCGTAGAACTGAAAGATGCGAGTCCAGCTCAAATTCTTCAAGCTATTCTAGAGCGTAAATGGGGACTTGCGGAGCATGACAAGGATATGATTGTCATGTGGCATCGTTTTGATTATACTTTGAATGGCAAAACTCATGAATTGCATTCATCCATGGTGGCCATTGGAGAAGACCAGATTTATACGTCGATGTCCAATACAGTAGGGTTGCCCGTTGCTATTGCAGCAAAGATGATTTTGCAAGGAAAGTTATCTTTAACTGGTGTACAATTGCCAACTTCTCCATTGGTTTACAATCCTATTTTGGATGAATTAAATAATTTGGGGATTCAATTTATTGAACATGAAGTATAAAATTCTTTTGGTAACAGCCATGGTTCTGGGGTTTTTGAATTCCTCCGGACAATGCGCTGCGCCAGAAGTTTCTCTTCACAGTAAATTAGAAACGAATGAAGATTACATTGAGAGTCAAAAAGAAGTAGAAAAAGCACTTGATTGGTTATGCACAAATCCATTGGAAGTGTGCATCTCAGAGCGTGAGCAATTGAATTCGTTTGTGATGGTTTGGATGAGTGGTTCACCAGAATATACACTGAGTTTTGAACCATCTTGCGCTCCTTTCTTAAAAGCTGACCCGGACTTGCTTTTCCCCATGATTCATGGGATGTCCAGAGAGTTGTTGAAACGTCCGCAGCAAAACAAAAAGCAACTGTACCGAGCTGGCTATCAAACTGTATGGAAACTCACAGAGTCTAAGCCCAGGAAACTCAAGTCTGCAGAACTCAAAGCATTTCATAAAGCTATGAGACGTGACAATCTAGATGAGTATCTTCAAGAATATTGCCCTATTTGTAAATAAAAAACGGGATGACCAATCTAATCGTCTCTCCCGTTTTTGCACCTAAATAATCAAGGGTTAGATCTCATTTTTTCTTTGAAGTTGTGTGATTTTCTTCTGCTTCTTTGAGCAGACTGGTGACCGTAGATAGCATTTGATACGTATATAACGGGTCATGTACAAAAGTCTTGGCCTTCTTGTCATAACTCAAAAGCGCTACTGGAAAGTCCAAGTCTGAGGTATCAACTCCTTCCAACATTTCTTCGGGCATCATATCCACATAACAATCAAAGACCATTACATCGTGGTTACGGTTGCCATCCATGTTTGTATCTATAGAAATTCTTTTGGTGATTAAGCCAGCTCTTGCAATTTCCAGAGTGTATAGTTTACCCGGTGTCAATGCGACCTGAAAACTTCCGTCGTCATTGGTCTGAACCACTTGCTGTATGCGGTTTTCCATAAATAGAGTGATTTTCGCATCATAACAAGGGATGCCTTGTTCAGTAACTCCTCCGAGGACCATGATTCCGGCCAAATGAGGTTCTTTTGAAAATGCTGAAGAATGAACGCCTAGGATAAGGGTTGTCCAAATGACAAGTGCTTTTAAGTATTGCATAGTAGTTAAAGTTGGTCAGTAGGTGTGCAGGGCACGTGTCCTTTTACGCCAGACCTTTGAAAATGTTACCCCATAGTATTGTCAGCAAATTCCTACAAGCTACAAATCAAGCTTCCTCGCGCTAGCAAAACAAGAGGTTAGAACTAAACAATTCATACCTTTGAGGAGTTATAATACTACATGAGAAGTTTTGAAATTCCCCTCCACTATAGATCACCAA
>CAZKMC010000310.1:0-3403 GCA_964553485.1 uncultured Comamonadaceae bacterium | reverse complement strand
ATAAAAAAGAAATTATAACTTTATAGAAATCATTTGGACATATTTCATAATGACAAACGAAAATCAGTAATATGGAGATGCCGTTCCAGCGACTCCCAACGGAGCAGCTCTCCAAGCTAGCAATTAAAATGGCCCAAATGGTCAAAGCAATAACGACCACTCGACAGCTACTAATACAGGAGGTGGAAATGCCGGGTCAGGCACCACCAATGTAAACCATACTGCCAAGGATAGAAGTCGTGATCTTTCCACGGCCAAGACGGCTCAATCTACTCCCCAAAATGGGAATCCTAATGCCAATAGAACTATTGGTCATTACGTCGTAGGTAAGTATACCCCGCTAGTATTTATTATAACAACAATAAAATGGCTACTGTTTGCCGTTTTATAATTGATCGCATAGCAAACCATCATTTTTCTTATTTTCATAGGCCGTTCTCTGGGACAAGGAACATTCGGCAAAGTAAGATTGGGAACTCATTTGATTACGGGTGAAAAAGTAGCCATCAAGATCCTGGAAAAGGACAAAATCAAAGACCAGTCTGATGTAGAGAGGGTTACTCGAGAAATCCATATTCTCAAGATCGTTCGCCACCCAAATGTTATCCAGCTCTACGAAGTAAGTATTACACTCCATCTTATCAATGTTTATAGATTATTGAGACCTCTCGCCAGCTGTTCTTGATCATGGAGTACGCCAGTGGAGGAGAACTTTTCGATTACATCGTCAAAAGAAAGAGACTTCAGGAAGATGAAGCATGCAAATTTTTCCAATCGATTGTATCTGGTGTTGAGTACATTCATAAGGTCAAAATTTGTCACAGAGATTTGAAACCCGAGAACTTGCTTCTCGACGACCAAAACAACATTAAGATCGTTGATTTCGGACTTTCAAACATGTACAACGAGGGAGAGACTCTTAAGACTGCTTGTGGATCGCCATGCTATGCTGCTCCAGAGATGATTGCCGGAAAAAGATACCATGGCCTCAATTCGGATATTTGGAGCTGTGGTATTATCCTTTACGCCATGACCTGCGGGTATCTACCCTTCGAAGATCCAAATACCAGTAAGCTGTACAAGAAAATCCTGAACTGCGACTACCTGATTCCAGGATTTATCTCGAAGCCGTCAAAAGATTTGATTAGAAAGGTGCTGAATACCGATCCAACGAAAAGATTCAATGTGACCGATATCAGGACCCATGAGTGGTATACCCAGGTGAAGCCGCTAGAAATGGAAGGCATTGTCATCAACAAAGATCGAGTTCCCGTCATCGAAGAGTTTCTGAGCAAGATTCAGGATTGCTTTGCAACCTCTGGTATTAGTCCAAATTGTGACTTAACTCAAACTGTAACTTACATCTAGAATAATAAGCACAATCAAATTACCTCAACATACTATTTGCTTCTGAAGAGGAAATAGCGGGAGACTGGTAGAGACTATTTCTTTGAGCAGGTGATGAGGGACAAGAAAAGGAATCTTTACAGCACTAGTAACTTAAACAATATCACACTCAACAGTTTGTAGAAAATCTAGACTCCTGGCAAAATCATGATGCACTCTACTATGGGAAGTGGTTTCAAAGTGAACCAGGTGTCCAAGTCTGAGGCCCGACCACTGCAGACTCAAGATGGCTTTGGAACCAAGTTGAACCCAGTGACGAAGAAGTACCTGGAGCAAATGAACAAAATATAGAAGAAGAGAACTGAGTCTACCGCTTAGGCAAGACTTGCTGATATGATGTCGAACTTCAAACAAAATGGAATGGATAAGCACGCCATGACCAATAGTCCACTGGCAGATACGCTCATTCACCAGAACAATCAGAATTACAGAGGAGCTCAGAGCTAATCGCCAACTCAGAGGATCAACGGAATGTAAGTCATTTACCTTTTTCTAACCTTTTAGTTGTAGTCTCGGTGCCTAGAAGCCCAATCAGACCTTCTTCATGGCAGACCGCATGAGAAAGTAGGGAGGTGGCGGCCAGGGAAATGGCAACAGACCTTTGAGCATAGACGAGATGAACACCACCTAGACAGGGATTATGCTCTAGTCTACCAATGACTCTCGAATCCATGAGATGTTGCCCAATGTGAACCAGCTCAATCAGAAGTAGATGTTCAACTAGACTCGCGTGGGTGGTTTCAACACGGGCAGCTAGAATAACCAGTTGGCGTAGACTCAGCAGACATCGTAGATGAGGCAGACAATGTTCAATGGCAACTTCATGACAAAGCTTCGTTAGAGCAATGCTGGCCAGAACGGGTACAGCACTTAGACCGGTAGCCATGCTCAATACGAGAACCCAGCTAGCGAGAGAGATGGAGGCAGCAGCTTTGCTACCCAGGCGAGTGGTATCGGCAACCAGAGAATAGGTACTACAAACACGACTGGTGCGAGCAACTAGGCTCACCTGTTCAACCTGGTGAACCAGAGGAAGACTCCCAATGCTAACACTAACCAATAATAGATGATGATGACAACGCAGTTCTTCAATTAAAACAACCAGAATAACTTGTCGTAAGTTTCAAAAACTATTGCCCAAGCAAAGCTACGTAAGCAGAGGTAAAACAGAGGTGCTAGCAATCCAATGAGCCAAGTCACAGACATGTCTATTAATGGTAACCAGGCCGACTACTACAACAATAGCAGCCAGTTCAACTCGACGTCATACCCAGCATAGCACAACAGGAAAAAGTCAATAAATAATCAGAACATTGGTACTCTGGGCAACATTTCGAACTTGAATAATGGCTAATTTAGTTCGCAGATATCCAGTGGAAACCACACGGCGATAAGTGGAGGACGAAAGCCAACAGCTGATAGTCATGCGTACACCCTCTACAAGCCTAACAAACCAAATGCTCGCGGCAAGTTCTCCAACGGAGGCGGGTCCATCACGGGCCAGGGCGAAGACTACGAGAATGAGGGGCAGATAAAGACTGGGTACAGCACCAATCCAAATGCAACTGCTTCGCGCTTTTACAATCCTCCCAAGCAGGGTACTCCTCACAACAATAATGTCATGAATGAGACCCACTCGAGGTTTATGGCCAACTTATAGAATAATAGACCTGCTAAGTTCAACTCGAACCAGCAATCTACTCAGAACAATGGCGTTTTCCAAAACAACTTCTTGTTGCCCAAAGCAAGTCCCAACGCAGGGATGCTGAAAACTTTTTATAATAGCAAACAATCTACCCCAAATGGTCCGTAGCAGATGTCTGGGAATATGTACTAGAATAATAACAATAGCAAAAAAAGACAGATGCAGGGGCTTAAAATGCACATATGAGAGCAGAGCAACAAGACACCCAATAAATTAATAAATCCTAAGGTTTTATTTCTGCTGACATCTGTATGATATTGACAGAGGTTGAGGTCATCTCTGCATTTTAAT
>CAZKMC010000309.1:1688-3420 GCA_964553485.1 uncultured Comamonadaceae bacterium | reverse complement strand
CAGAACCATAACCTTGTCGGGGAGCCGGCAATACGGTGGCTCCGGCTTCTCTAGCAATCTCAGCTGTACGGTCTGTGGAGTTGTTATCGGCCACCACTACTTCGGTCACCAAATCTCTGGGAATGGTAGAAACCACTTTGCCTACGCTTTGCTCTTCATTGAAAGCGGGAATGATCACATCAATTAGCATGGGGCAAAAGTAAGTGAGGCAAAACCAACAGCAATCACTGAAGTCTCACAGAATTGATTTTATGACAGCGACTTGCTTTGAACCGGTTCTGTTCTTCCGGGGTATACTTTCAGTGCTTCGTCCAAACATTGAACGGCTTTCCGCAGTGCATCCACGTTGAGCACATAAGCTACACGCACTTGATTTTGTCCTGCACCGGGAGTACTGTAGAATCCATCTGCTGGGGCCATCATTACAGTTTGTCCCTCAAAATCAAAAGACTCCAGCATCCACTGGCAAAAATGTCCTGCATCAACCACTGGTAATTCTGCGATGCAATAAAATGCTCCCGCAGGTTTTGGGCAGATCACACCTGGAATATTATTGAGCCCTTCAACAAGTACATTTCTTCTTTCCACATACTCATCGATCACATCCTGGAAATACGCCTGCGGGGTTTGCAAAGCAGCTTCTCCTGCCACTTGTCCCAACGTGGGTGGCGACAATCGTGCTTGTCCAAACTTCAATGCAGATGCCATTACTTCTTTGTTGCGCGAGATCATGGCACCAATGCGTGCTCCGCACATGCTGTATCGCTTGGATACAGAGTCTACCAAAATGACATTCTCGTCTATGCCTTTCAAGTTCAACACAGAGAAAGGCTCAGCTCCGTCGTAGCAGAATTCGCGGTATACCTCATCTGCAAACAGATAGAGGTCATGTTTTTTCACTAGGTCACGAAGTTGCTGTAACTCTTCCTTACTATATAGGTATCCGGTTGGATTTCCTGGATTACAGATGAGAATTCCTTTGGTTTTTTCGTTGACCAATTTTTCAAAATCAGCAACGGGGGGCAATGCAAAACCACTTTCGATATACGAAGTTACAGGCACCACTTTCACGCCAGCGCTCACCGCGAAACCGTTGTAATTTGCGTAAAAAGGCTCTGGGATGATCAGTTCATCGCCCGGATCAAAACAGGTCTGGAAAGCAAACAACAACGCTTCTGACCCACCTGTGGTGACCATCACGTCCTTCACTTCCACGTCAATGTCTTTGGACTTGTAATAATCCACCATGCCTTTGCGGTAGCTGAGATTTCCCTCAGAATTGGAATAGGCTATGACCTTGTCTGAATAATTACGAATCGCTTCTAGCGCTACTTCAGGAGTATGTATATCTGGCTGACCAATGTTCAGGTGAAACACGGTTTTGCCAGCAGCTTTGGCGGCTTCAGAGAATGGAACCAGCTTCCGAATAGGAGATGCCGGCATGTGCTGCGCTTTGGATGAAATAGAAGGCATTGACCTCTTTTTTTAATTTGAAGTGCAAAAATACATATTCTGTTGAGGAAAGAGGGGATAATGTTTAATGGGTAAAAGAGGTCAACTTATTTCAGGACAGGACACATGAGATATGGGTATGGCTAATTTAAAAACGTGCTGTCACCTCGAGTGTTCCGCGTGGAGAAAACTCCATCGGGTTAGAAGCTGCATGGCGCGGAATGTCGTGCTGTCACCTCGAGTGTTCCGCGTGGAGAAAACTCCATCGGGTTAGAAGCTG
>CAZKMC010000309.1:348-1588 GCA_964553485.1 uncultured Comamonadaceae bacterium | reverse complement strand
CATGGCGCGGAATGTATCGAGAGGCGAAATATTGTTAATGGCTAGGTCTTTTATAAAACCGTGCTTTCACTTCAAGTGCACCACGTGTAGAAACCACAATTATTTTAGAGGATGACCTTGGCAGAACGGTTAGAATAAGCAGTCGTTTTAATGCTGCTTATACATTGTTGAGGCCGTTTTATCCTTTTAGCCCTAATTGTTCATACCTTCCTTCAAACACCTCATTATAGGCAGTTTTCATCTCATTTGATAGAAATGATCGATCAATCCAATCTAATGCACTTGATTTATTCTTTATCATTCGATTGAAAGCTGCTTTGATCTGTTTTGGAGTTAATCCCAATCCTTCTCCTAATTGTTCAAAATGTTCTCGCTTCAACTTCTTTTTCTTCCCACCTAATGTCAATGCAAGTTCTTCGGTATCTTCTGGTAACACAATTGCAACATTAAGAAGATCGTATGCAGGAGACAACACCCAACCAGAAGGGCTTTCAATCATAGAGAAGTTCTTCAAGTGCATATCATTATTTCCCGTAAGAAAGGCGAAAAGAACTAAGTCAAGGTAAAAGGTTTTATCAAGCAAAGTGTTGCTTGAATAGCTGCCCAATGCTCTCCCAACTTTCTCCATCGAACCTTTATACTTATCAAACGCTTCCGTGATCTGAAACATATCGATCATGTGGATCTTTTCTCCAGTTTCCTTCCGGTCAACTCGTTTCGTTATATAGGACAGTTCTCCAGATGATAATAGAATCAATGATGATGGTACTACTCGAATTCCAAGAGCTTCTGCCATTCGCATTGTTACATGTTCGTTTTCGGGCATTTCGGGAAATTTGTCAGAAGGTGGTTTAAAGATATACTGTCCGCCTAATGCCCCAACCACAGTCAACCGCGTATCCGACTTCTCTTTGGTTTTTTTGACCAAGGACATAGATAGTTTTGGCTGAACACCAGGGACAGCAACACTTCGCTCTACTACATTTTTCGCGAGCTCATCCATTTGATCAAGCGAATATTCTATTTCAGGGGGTGTTGGTGTTCCAAAGAACTCCATTGAACACTTCTTGTGAAAGTCCAGTTCATCTTTAACAGGTTCGTAACAATATAAACATCTATGCTCCATCTTCTTCGACTATTGGTTCCACACTTACCGCACCAATACAATTCTGACAACAGGCCAGAAGCAATCCCATGCGATCATTTTTATTGATCTTCCAGTTTTCAGAAGCTATATCTA
>CAZKMC010000309.1:0-338 GCA_964553485.1 uncultured Comamonadaceae bacterium | reverse complement strand
CAACCATCCTTCAGGGATCAATCCCTCAAAAAAAGGAAAGAGTCGCTTCTCGGTATATGGTTTATCTGTAACTGGCATAGTAAACGTGATGAAGTCATTCGGATGATCTTTGGTGTATTGATCGTCATACTGAAATACATATTCGCCCTCATCAGTTTCAGTAACGATACCGGCCAAATAATCTTTATAAAACACTTTTCCTTGTCTCATTCAGTCAGATCTTTATTGCTAACAGGAGCTAATTCATGTCCGAACATGAGAAGAACGAGGTTAACTTTATCCATATTCAGATTTTTTTTACCCTGTTCGATTTTACGTACTACAGTTAGTGCTACTCC
>CAZKMC010000308.1:0-3445 GCA_964553485.1 uncultured Comamonadaceae bacterium | reverse complement strand
GAGTCTGATTTAACAGAATCAATGTCTTTGAATTTTCTCCTTGTATTTCTGTAGCTGCTTTTGCAGGTCTTCAAAGGTTCTTGCAACAGCTTTTTCGAAAAAGGTTTCGTTAGAAGAGGCAAACAGTTGAGGGCCTGGCACACTCAATCTGACCTCGCAAACATGCGAGCGATCACCTTCATGTTTTTCTTCTTTTAAGAAAACAGCTGCATTTGTGATGAAATCATATTTGGCTTCTAGCTGGGTTAGCTTTTCATTGACAAGCTCTTCTACCGAAGCTATTTTTCTAGTATCTACAAACTGAACGTTGATATTCATCTTGATTCTGAGGTTTTTATGTTCGTGTCTACCATAATCGTTTGATTGTGGTAGTTTTTTAATTCAATAATTTCTCCAGGTAACACATATCCAGCTTCGTTAAGAGCTTCCCATACTTTGTAAAGTGCTTGAGTTTTCACCCTGAATCTGCGGCTTTCAAGCGCAAATATGTCGATCACAAAAAGTGAATTGGACATCCAAACCATTGGTCGTGTAATTGGTTATTTCGGCTGAAGGTGCAGGAATATTCTGAACACCGTCTATACTTTTCAAAACATCTTTAATAATGGCAAAACATTTAGGCATATCTGATCCATAGTCAATTCCTATAGTAGCTTCATAGCGAAGAGCACCATCTAATGTGTAGTTTATCAAACTACCTTTTAAAATATTGGCATTGGGGATAAATACGTCTTTACCGTCTGAAGTTTTGATGTGAGTTTCTCTAATAGACATGGGCAAAACACGACCACGTTGACTATCCAGTTGAATCATGTCGCCGGTTTTGAAAGGTCTGTTGAAGGCCATGATGATGCCCGCAATAAAATTTTCACCAATGTCTTTAAAAGCAAACCCAAGAACAATTGCGGCAACTCCTGCACCAGAGAATATGCCCACTACCAATGTGCCGAGGCCGATTATTTGAATTCCGACAAGAACTCCTAAAGTAATGAAGGTAAAATGGATTACTCCGCTAAAAAATTCTGCAAGAATCTCATCTTCTAATCTTCTTTTTAGTCTTTTTCGGATGGCAGGTTTTAGCAACTGAGATATTAGAAATAAAAGAAAAAGTACGGCAAAAGCCACCAGAAGTTTAAGTGCTAATTCAATCAATCCATTGTAATAATTGGTGACTTGGCGGCCAAATTCCACTTTAATCTCTTCAATCATATTCCGTCAAATTCCCGAGACTGATTGTCTCTTGGACTAAGTTCGGAACTTTTTGCTTTGTAATACATTGAAAAGCAAAGAAAATGAAAACCAGACCTGGAGTTAGTCATTAATCAGCTCTTTGGCCCTAGCGTAAGCCAAAAACAAAACGTAACCAATGTTCAGACATGTACTGATATACTCGTCCAAAGCTTCTTCCGTATTGTCAAATTTACCTGGATCTTCGAATGTCAGAGGAATTCGTTCTTCAGCGCCAGGTACAACGGGACAGTTTTCATCTGCATCGCTACAAGTCATTACAGCAAGAAACTTTTTGGACACATTTCCTGAATAGTCAAATCTTTTTGAGAAGAGTGTTGCTCCGGCAGAGTTAGGGCGCCAAGCAACTTTTGTCTTCGCATTATCTCCATCTTCCTCTGCAACGTCAAACCCACACTCATAAAGAGCCTCCAGGGTAAGTGGAGCAATTTGGGTAGCTTCAGTACCTCCGCTATACGAACGCACAGCTAAGCCGAAGTAGTCTGCTATTGCGGCAGACCAAGCTTGAGCCATTTGACTTCTTCTGGAATTGTGGGTACAGATAAACTGAATTGCCGGGGGAACTCCGGTATCCAACTTGTGAGTGACATAGTTGCTGAGTATGGCAACCGCTTCTCTGTGCTCTTCGCTTAACTCAGGAATCTCCTGGCTCCAATCGCGAAGTTGCGATTCAATCTCTTTGTTCATTTATAAGTGCTTAACAACATCCGCTTTTTTCAGTGCAAGAAGATACAATCTCTTTGGTGTTTTTAGCAGAAGATTCTGTGTTTAATTCAGTAGAAGCGCAACAAGCTTCAGTTTCTGCATTGGTGTAATGAGGGTCATTGAACTCAACATCTTCATGAAAATAATACATCTCCCATTGATGTCCATCGGGATCAGCTGCCCAGAATTTATCCTGAACGGCATAACAACAGGCTGTTCCTATCTCTTCTTTTGTTACAATGTTCAACTTACGTGCTCGCTCTAGGTGAAGTTGCAATTTTTCTGGTGTTTCTAATTGAATGCCTAAATGTCCAAAATTTGAACGTACCCTTGACCTATTCTCAACGAAAGATATAATCAATGGGGGACTTGCCAATTCAAATTTGGCATATCCTGATTTTATTTTTGCTGGAGCAATGTCAAAAAATGACTGGTAGAAGGAAACTGTTTGCGCTAGATTACTCACATAAAGTGAAACGTGCATGCGTGGATATTGTGTGCTCATTGAATTTATGTTTTGTGAGCCAATTGTTAAAATCTCAGCCCCGCTATTTAATTGTAATATTACGATAAAAGAATGAGTTCACAAAAAAACCGGTAATTATTTACCGGCTCTTTTTTTGTGTGACTCTGTAGGGAGTCGAACCCCAAACCTCTTGATCCGTAGTCAAGTGCTCTATCCAATTGAGCTACAGAGCCATCTATATATAATCAGGTTTTGCAGAGGGAAATCCATGCCAGGAACCTGTTGACCCAAAACGCTTTCGTTTCGGGGGTGCAAATATAGAAATTCTATTTACTCAGTACACTTTTTTAAACTTCAATTCTGTAAAATCAAAATCTGGGTTAGGTACGTCGATATCCATGCTCTTTATTTTTCCGTCCGATCCAAACCCAAATTGCACTTTTCCAGAAGGTAACATCATTTGTGTACCCCAATTTAATTGAAAAGTATCATAATGCCAATGACGCAATGTTCCCCGAAATATTGAGGTCGGAACAAACTGAAATGCCAATTGATCTCCAATGAGCCTTACTTCAACATCTCCATACATTTCGTCTGTGTAGGTGCCTGCATAATCTGAAAGGGGTAGACTAGGAGAGGTATCTACGATTCTACTTTTGGCTTCTTCTTCTTTGCTTTTCAAATCATCTTCGGCACCTTGTTTTTTGTATTCAAGAAATAATTTCCCGTAATTTTCCCCGTTTTTCTCGCCAAACAGCTCATCCAAAATCTGATATTCCAATGCGTAGGGTAAGAAGTTGATGTTGTTTGTGAGGATTACAATTCCAATCCCTTCTGAAGGCACTAATACTGTTCTGCTGATCATTCCGTCATACCCTCCTCCGTGAGCAACGATTTTTCTGCCCCTGAAATTTGAAAGCTCCCAGCCTAAACCGTATCCCGAGAAAGACTTGCCCGGAAAGGTCTTTTCAGACCAGGCTGATACATTTTGAGGTGTTTGAACACTCCACATTTCTTTGGCCCTTG
>CAZKMC010000307.1:0-3457 GCA_964553485.1 uncultured Comamonadaceae bacterium | reverse complement strand
AGAAAATATTCAGGAGTTTCTGCAGAAGAAATTATGGAATGGAATGCGATCGATGACGCCATTCAGCCGGGACAAAAACTTCTGATTTACCCGAAGAACTAATGGAACAGAATAGGCCGCACTCTCCATGGATTACGCTGGCTTGCCTAGTATCAGTGGCAGTTGGGGTCCTTTTGATGGCCTGGGTATTTCCAGAAAACGGTATCCCGATTGTGGGTGATGTGAAATTGAAATTTGCTTCTCTAAATGACTTTGACCCTACTTCAAAAGAAGTTGAACATGTGGATGTAGATGCTCTTTTGCAGGGATATCAGGAAGCTATGATTCAGGATTCCATTGCCAGAGAGGATAGTTTGGCAGGAATTCAGCGGAAAGTAGAGGCTGAAACTGTTGCTATAGAAGAGGAGAAAGTGCGGAGAGCGAAATTGATGAAGCTGCAAATGCCTCCAAATGCAGAGGCCGCGTTGCAGGCGTTCTTTAGTCGAATAGCTGAAAAAACCGCATCGGGAGGGCAGATTCGTGTGATGCATTACGGTGATTCTCAGATTGAGGGCGACAGAATTACCAGCTACTTGCGCAATTCATGGCAAAAGAAATGGGGTGGAAATGGTCCTGGACTTGTTCCAGCTGTTGAGGTAGTTCCGAGTATCGCGATTGAACAAAGTGCCAGCGAACATTTTGAGAGATTCACCATATACGGGCGCAAGGATACCACGGTCAAACACAATCGATATGGGATGCTCGGCAGCTTTGCTCAAGTACGTCCCAAAGAAGGGCAAATCATCGAAACGCACTGGCTGGAATATAGTCCCTCCAAAGTGGCATTTGCCAAAGTAAAGAACTATTCAAAAGCCAGGATTTGGTTGGGCTATCCGCCTGCAAATTGCACGTTTAAGGTCCTCGCAGACGGTGTTGAAATACACAATAAACAACTTGACACTACCCTGATAACCAAAGAGATAGTATTGTATTTATCAAGTACTCCTTTAACACTAAGATTGGAATTCATTGGAAGTGCAACTCCTGAAGTTTATGCCGTTTCTCTAGAGAGTAAATCTGGCCTCGTGATGGACAACATTCCAATGCGTGGGAGCTCTGGAACTATCTTCAAAAAGATGAACCGCAGCCTCCTTGCCTCTCAGTATAAGTCGCTGAACCCGGATCTCATTTTGATGCAATATGGCGGTAACACGGTGCCGTATGTCAAGGATTCCACACAAGCGTCAAACTACAGCAGTTGGTTTGCTTCCCAGATTCGTTTCCTGAAGCAGCAAATGCCAAATGCTTCTGTGGTTGTGATTGGCCCCAGCGATATGGCCTACAAAGAGAAAGATGATTTTGTGACCTATCCCTATTTAGAATGTGTGCGAGATGCGCTACAAAAGGCCGCCAAGGATAATGGGTGCGCTTTTTGGGATATCTATGAAGTGATGGGTGGCAAGAATTCCATGGATAGCTGGGTGAATGCTGAGCCCGCTTTAGCCGGAACAGACTATGTGCACTTCACTCCAAAAGGTGCTCGGAAAATTGCCGAGTTGCTGGACTATGCCTTTCAGCAAGAGTATGAAAAATGGTTGAAGAAGAATGAAAAATAGATTTCACATACTCAAAAAACTCTCAGGAACATCAGCTGTTGTTATGGTGATTTCCTCGCTATTCATGGGGCTTAGCGCTTTTGTTGCTATCAGTGATTGGCCTCCGGCCGAGGAGAGTTTCTCCGGTTATGATCCACTCACATTGCCCTTACCCAATTATCCTTTCGTCAACCAACAAGCCAACCGACTCTTGTATCCAGTAGGACAAAACGACGTACTGAACCCCGTCTTTGAAACACTTGATAGTATCCTGTTTGCTGACACAGGAAAACTAAGTATTGTCCATTTGGGCGGCTCGCATGTTCAAGCCGGGACATTGGGCAACAGGATGCGCGAACATTTTCAGAACCTCGGGTACAACCTGGATGCCGAAAGAGGACTTGTATTCCCATATAGCTTGGCTCACACGAATGGGCAGGCCAATGTAAAAGTTAAGTACACAGGAGATTGGGAAGGTGGCAGATGCGCACACAACAACCAGCATTGTGATTGGGGAATGACCGGCTACAATGTTTTGACAGACAAGGATAGTACACAGGTCAAATTATGGTCGATACGGAGTGATTCCACTACTTACAAGTTTGACAAAGTGACCTTTTTGCATGCACTAGGTGGAAACGCCATGCACGCTGAGTTGATTGGAATTGCAACAGACTCAATCTATTCAGACACGGCCATGCAAGCAACTGTGTTCATGCTCTCTGAAGCTATAGACACTCTTCGATTTCAAGTTGTTGGCGGCGACAATTATGACCTTAGGGGTATACTGCTTGAAAACTCAAATGCAGCAATTACCTACCATGAGATTGGTGTGAATGGAGCTTCTACAAAATCATATTTAAGAAGCAAACGGATGGAAGCTGAACTCAAGCTTCTTTCCCCTGATCTTGTCATTTTTGGAATTGGGATTAACGACGCTTACATGACCGAAGATCGTTTTGATCCAGACTTGTTTGAGACGCGATATGACAGCTTGATTCAGCGATTTCAATCGGCAAATCCAAATGTGCGTTTCTTGTTCTTGACCAACAACGACAGTTACTACCGAAAGAGATATCCGAATAAAAATGCCCTGCGCGTACAGACCTCGATGTACCGCTTGTCTGAGAAACATGGTGCAGCAGTTTGGGATTTGTTTGAGGTCATGGGGGGTCTAAACTCTATACAGGCATGGGAAAAAGCAGGGCTGGCCAAGAAAGACAAGATCCACTTTACCTCTGCTGGGTATACCTTCCAGGCTGATCTATTGTTTGAAGCATTTCGAAGTGCGTATGGAGATCATCTCTCCACTATTGACCCACTTCAAAAGACCAAAACCGCGCCATAAGCATGGAGGAACAATTTGACTCTTCTGAACAAGTGGCTGATTCTATGAATTGGTTTGAATTGATTGAGAAGTGGTTGGTCTATGACCCCAATCATCCGTTGATCTTTACACAGTCTTATTTCTGGGTGTTTTTCGGGATAGTGCTTTTTGTTTTTTCACTGATACACAGGAACCGCGCACTTCGCAATGCATTTTTGTTTGGAGCCAGCTTGTTCTTTTACTACAAAACATCCGGGTTTTTCTTTACCATCCTTCTTTTTTCAACTTTTGCCGATTGGTGGATAGGATTCCGGATTGCCAAATCCGAGGCCGTCCCGAAACGGAAAGCTTGGTTGGCGTTGAGTATCACCATTAACCTGCTGATACTCATTTATTTCAAGTACGCCTATTTCTTTGCAGACTCTTTCAACGCCGTATTTGGCAGTCAATTCAATCCTGTCAATCACTTTGCCTTGGCGGCTAATGAAGTCTTTGGGACAGGTTTTCGGGTAGACAAGATTCTTCTTCCTGTAGGGATTAGTTTTTTCACTTTTCA
>CAZKMC010000306.1:0-3462 GCA_964553485.1 uncultured Comamonadaceae bacterium | reverse complement strand
GTCTGCATCCTGCTCTACTTTCTTGGCATCTATAGTTGGATCAAATATGACGTTGATCACTTCATCTGAAAATTTAGTCCCGGTTGCTTTGGATACTTCAGCCAGATATTCTTTTGAGAATTCAGGCATGATCTTCATGTTAGAATAGTGGTGGTGTATTCCATTTGAGAACCAAATACGCTTGAGGTAGACTTCGAAACGCTTCCAACCTTGCGTCATACGGTTACCATCGTAGTTCCTGTAGATGTTCTCAAGCGCTGAGCGAATTTCCAGGTTGTAACGATAGTTCTGGTCGTACATCATGTCGCGGCCACTAAGTCCTGCCTGGCATAAATAATAAACCAACTCACGCTGCTTTGGAGTGAGTCCGTCCCAGCTAGGAACTTGGTAGCGAACCATTTTTAAGTCTGCAAACTGTTCTGTTTGCCACATAAATCCATCCTCGTCTACAACCTGTTTGGGTGCAACATTGACGGTGTCTAAATCCCAATCATCAGACGTTTGAGTCTTGTTATTGGCTGCATCGGGAGTTCCGCAAGCAGCAAGAATAAGCGCAAAAAGCGCTAGAATTATCCAATTGTTTTTCATCAGGAAATGGTTTTTAAGGGCAACGAAGTTATGAAATTCTACTTATTGCTGTGGTCGTTGTAAATCTGGGTACCTGTCCTTCACATGTTGTGCGATCGGAATAGCTCTTCCGTCATCATCAATGCGGACAAACACAATGTTGGTTGAACACACTAGTTTTTCCTCATGTGTGTACACGTTGAACTTCCTTGCCTCCACCCTGATCTTGACGGTGGTGTTGCCAAAAGACATGATCTCACCGTATATCTTGATCAGGTTATTTTCCTTTACCGGCTCTTTAAACAGAACCTCGTCCATCTTCAAGGTCACCATGCTTGGTGTGTAGCAGATTTCATTCACAAAAGCCACCGCGGATTCATCGATCCAAGAAAGCATGGTTCCCCCAAAAAGGTTGTTGTGAACGCCAAGGTCTTGCTTTTTGCAGACGTTTATTCCGAGTTGTTGCATATATTTCTGTTGGGCGACAAAGATATGGGGGATTGTTTTGATTGGAGTAGAAAGTTCAAGGTTTAAGGTTGAAAGTATTTGGGAATGGGTAGACGGACGGATTGATATGATCAGAATCTGCAGGCTTATTATTTGTTGTTTCGGAGGGTGTGCAAATAAGTGTGTCAAAAGCAAAAAATATTAACTTTTGACAAGATGAAAGATCCAGAACTTAACAAGGAGTTAGGAGAACTGTGGGAACAGGCCTTAACTCGACTAAAAAACGGCAAGACCCTAGAGGGGGCTGATGGAGCAATGACTCCATTGATCAAGCGCTTATTAGAGGCAAGCTTAGAAGGTGAGATGGATGCTCACTTAGCTGAAAGTTGTCCCAATCGCAGAAATGGCAAAGGCAAGAAGCGTGTTAAGACAGGCTTTGGCGAAGTTGCAATTTCCACGCCTCGAGACCGCGAAGGGAGCTATCAACCTGAGCTATTACCGAAGCGCCAACGAAGTTTAGGTCTTAGTTTAGAAAACAAAATTCTTAGCCTCTATTCCATGGGTATGAGCTACCGTGACATAGCTTCTCATATTGAAGAAATGTATGGTATGGAGCTGTCTCCATCTCAATTAACGACAATAACAGATAAGGTATGGCCAGAGCTTGAAGAGTGGAGAAATCGCCCATTAGATCAGGTGTATCCATTCCTTTGGTTAGATGCCTTGTTCTATAAAGTAAAGCAAGATGGTCAAATCAAAAGTATGGCCGCATATATGGTCTTAGGAATGAATGTAGAAGGCGAAAAGGACCTCTTAGGAATTTATCTTGCAGAGACTGAAAGTGCAAAGTTCTGGATGCAAGTACTTGCTGATTTACAAGCCCGAGGATTACAAGATATTATCATTGCTTGCATCGACAACCTAAAAGGCTTCAAAGAAGCAATAGAAGCGTTGTATCCTCAAACTGATGTTCAGCTATGCATTGTTCATCAGATCCGGAACTCGATGAGATATGTTCCTTGGACTGACGAAAGAGAGGTGATTATGGACATGAAAGAAATCTACAAGGCCAATAACCTGGATCAAGCCGAAAAAGCACTGGATCGATTTGAAGCCAAGTGGAAAAAGGAATATCCAGCTATGGTGAAGTCATGGAAGTCCAACTGGGAAGGGTTGAGTACATTCTATAATCACCCACCAGCAGTGAGGCAAATTATGTACACGACCAACTCAATAGAAGGCTTTAACAGACAAGTTAGAAAGGCTACTAAAACCAAAGGTGCACTCACTTCCAAAGAAGCCTTGCTTAAAATGTTATATTTAGTCAGTATGAATGTCCAAAAACGCTGGTCAAAACCTCGTTCATGGAAAAGTGTGTTGGGAATCATGACTATAAGCTATCCCGACAGAATGAATTTAACCCAATGACACACTTAACTGTACACAACCTCATATCGTTCTTGGATAGATTGTTGAGAACCATTAATTCATCTTTCTCCATTCAAATCCAATTTTCACGGCTCCACGTTCCTCCAATTCCATCACCCGAAAACAATTATCACAACTAAATAGTTTCCGCCCCCCCGGGTTTAGCTCTATTTCCTCTCTTTCCTCTAATTCCACTTTTCCTCAATTTCCACACTTTCCACTTTCCTCTCTTCCTTCTTATTCCTCTCCAACCTTAATCTTATATTTGCCCAAACGCGTTGCTGTCTTGAACAAACTGGCACTTTTGCTTCTGCGGACGTTCATTGGTCCGTTCCTCGTAACATTTCTGATTGCTTTGTTCATTCTGGACATGCAGTTCCTATGGGTATATGTGGATGAATTGATGGGCAAAGGACTTGAGAATTCAGTCATCCTTGAACTGATGATCTATGCCTCGGCCAGATTGGTCAACATGGCTTTGCCCCTGGCGCTGTTGATGTCGTCAATCATGACAATGGGTGCGTTGGCGGAACATTATGAGCTGACGGCCATGAAATCTGCAGGACTCTCACTTGGCAGGATCTTGCGCCCACTCACTTTTGCAATCATCGGTATATCAATTGGTGCATTCTATTTCTCCAACAATGTCTGGCCTATCGCCAATCTGAAGTTCCGCACATTGTTATACAGCGTGAGCCAGCAGCGACCCGCTCTCAACCTTCAGGAAGGTGTGTTTTACAACGGGATAGAAGGCTTCTCAATCCGAGTGAGTCACAAAAACCAAGACACAGGACTCTTAAGTGATGTGCTCATCTATGACCACCGCGACCAAAGCCAAGGAAGCAAAATGGTGATTCGGGCCAAAAAATGCAAAATGTGGCAGACAGATGACAAGCGCTACCTCATTCTTACCTTATATGAAGGCAGCAGCTACGACGAACAAAAGGAAGAAACTACGAAACGCGCAGATCGTACATATCCACATGTAAGCAGCACCTTCCACGAGCAAGAAATGCGTAT
>CAZKMC010000305.1:0-3477 GCA_964553485.1 uncultured Comamonadaceae bacterium | reverse complement strand
CCCCAGCTAAACAATCTTCATGGAGAACTAGTGCTTTTCCAGTTTTCTTTACAGATGTTTCAATCGTTTTGAAATCTATCGGAGCTAATGTTCGAAGGTCAATGATCTCAATGTTCCAATCAGGCTCTGTTTTTTCCAAATCCAAGGCCCAATGTACACCCATCCCATATGTTACAATTGTCAAATCTGTGCCTTCTGATGCAATTGCTGCCTTTCCAAAAGCGAGACTGTAATAACCCTCCGGGACTTGTCCAGTCAGAGTTCTATAAAGTGCTTTATGCTCAAAGAATAATACTGGATTTGGATCTTCGAATGCCCTGGTTAATAAGCCTTTAGCATCTGCAGGGAACGCAGGATAGGCAATTCGAAGGCCAGGAGTATGATAAAACCAAGCTTCGTTACTTTGACTGTGGAAAGGCCCAGCAGCTACACCGGCTCCTGTGGGCATCCGTACAACAACGTCTGCATTCTGGCCCCAACGGTAATGAATCTTTGCGAAGTTATTAATGATTTGATTGAAGCCAACGGTAACGAAATCAGCAAATTGCATCTCTACCATGGCCTTCCTGCCGCTTATGGACAAGCCAAGCGCTGCTCCTAGAATGGCAGACTCACAAAGAGGGGTGTTTCGAACTCGGTCTTTGCCAAAAGATTCTACAAATCCCTCAGTCACTTTAAAAACTCCGCCATAATCTGCAATGTCTTGTCCCATCAACACAAGATCTTCATGCTTGACCATAGCATGTCTTAAACCATCTGAAATAGCATCAATGAAACGCATTTCTTTGGTTGAAGGCGAAGCTGGGGCAGGAGCAATATCAAATGGGGCAAATAGATCTGCTACCTCCCGTTCAATTGAGGGTACTATGTCTGGGTAGGAATTAGACATTTTGAGTCCGCTGAGAATTTCTTCCTTGAATTCCTGATGAGTCAGTTCAACCGTATTGGGATTGAGAATTTCCTGTTCTAGCAAGAATCGCTCAAAATTGTCAACTGGATCTTTTAATTGCCATTGCTCAATGAGTCCTTCCGGATAATATTTGGTTCCAGAGGCTTCTTCATGTCCTCGTACCCTAAATGTCATGAACTCGATCATGATTGGCCTTGGGTTTTTACGGATACTTTCAGCAGCTTTTTTTACGGTCTTGTAAACTTCTATGATGTTATTTCCGTCAACAATTATGGCATCTTCTGGGGGAATTCCATATCCAATGGCTTTGTCTACAAATTGTTTGCAGCGAAACTGCTCTGAAGAGGGAGTGGACAGGCCCCAAGCATTGTTTTCAATGCCTATTATTACTGGAAGTTGCCAAACACTTGCTACGTTCACAGCTTCATGGAAATCACCTTCTGAAGCACCCCCATCTCCGGTAAAGACAAAAGTGGCTTTTTTGTTTGCTGCAAGTTTATTTGCCAAGGCAATTCCATCCGCAATTCCAAGTTGTGGGCCCAAATGGGAAATCATTCCAACAATATGGTGTTCCTGAGAACCGAAGTGAAATGAACGGTCACGCCCTTTGGTAAACCCTTCATTCTTGCCTTGAAACTGAGCAAACAAACGGTCCAATTCTATTCCTCTAGTTGTGAATACCCCAAGATTCCTGTGCATCGTTAAGATGTACTCATCAGACTTCAATGCAGAGGCTACACCCACAGAAATAGCTTCTTGACCAATCCCACTAAACCATTTTGAAATGATGCCAAGTCGCAATTGACTTAGCATTTTTTCTTCTATCAGTCTTGGCTTTAGAAGAGCTCTATATAGCTTTAGAATCTCTTCGTCCTTTAGCCCACTTATATCGTACTTAATCTCGGTGTTTTCTGCCGTCTCCATCTGGTTGCTGTTGTGCAACAAATGTACAAGAATAGCTAAACTGAAAAGCGGGAAACAAGCTCAATTTTCCAATTTGCTCTTTCTTTGTCCCTACCTTTGACGATGTCCATTCAAAAGCTCTTCTTTACTTTTGATAAAACCTTTCCAACGTGCCTCAGTTAGTTAGCATTAAAGTCAAGCCAGAACAGATCCTAGATGATAATCTCATCGCGAAGCAAAGCCTTGAAAGTCTAGAGATTAAGGAGGATTCCGGACATGTAGTCCGCATCAGAAAAAGATCCATTGATGCTCGTAAACAACAAATTTATTATGTCCTGCAGTGTGAGGTTTTTGCTCCTGATGAAGAAATTCCCTCCAGAGTTCCGGAAAAGGAATATCCTGATGTCAAAGACGCCAATGCAGTTCATATCATTGGAAT
Source organism: uncultured Comamonadaceae bacterium (assembly GCA_964553485.1). Taxonomy (GTDB): domain Bacteria; phylum Bacteroidota; class Bacteroidia; order Flavobacteriales_D; family Sanyastnellaceae; genus CAZKMC01. Next base: position 1,225 of record CAZKMC010000305.1, on the reverse strand, counting down.
GGGGCCAGCTGGAATTTTTGCTGCGTTAAGACTGATTGAACTTGGGCTCAAGCCTGTGATTCTAGAACGCGGCAAGGATGTAAAAGCCAGAAGGAGAGATCTGGCAGCAATTAACAAGGAACATATAGTTGATTCGGACTCAAATTATTGTTTTGGAGAAGGAGGTGCGGGGACCTATTCAGATGGCAAACTCTACACGAGGTCTGGCAAGCGTGGCAACATCCAAGACGTTTTGGAGACGTTTGTTTCGCATGGCGCGGATGACAATATTCTCATCAATGCACACCCACATATTGGCACCAATAAATTGCCCAGTATAATGGAACACATGAGGGAAACCATTCTGGATCACGGAGGCGAAGTGCATTTTGAAACCAGAGTGGATGACATTATTGCAGAAGGAGGAAAGGTAGTTGCGCTGCAAACAAACAAGGGAACTATTAAGGCAGAGAACCTGATTGTGGCCACAGGTCATAGCGCACGTGATGTGTTTGAAATATTTCACTCCCATGGCTGGCAAATCGAAGCCAAAGCTTTCGCTCTTGGAGTACGTGTTGAACATCCGCAATCGTTTGTAGACAAGACCCAATACCACGGCCAATCTCAAAATGAGTTTCTTCCACCTGCTGCTTATAATCTTGTGGCCAAGGTAGATGGCAAGGGAGTCTACAGTTTTTGTATGTGTCCCGGAGGAATTATTGCACCCTGCGCAACTTCTCAGAATGAAGTGGTCACAAATGGGTGGTCACCTTCAAAGCGTAACAATCCGTTTGCAAATTCAGGGGTAGTCGTCACAGTTGAGCCAGAATGGCTCGAGGAGAATGGCTTTAGTGGTCCACTGGGTGGCGTAGTCTTTCAACAAGAAGTGGAGGCGAAATGTTGGGAGGCCGCCGGAAAAACCCAACGCATACCTGGTCAGCGCCTCACCGATTTTGTGGCCAAAAGGAAAAGTACTTCTTTACCTGAAACTAGCTACATTCCTGGAGTAGTTTCTGTCAATCTGCATGAGGTATTGCCCAAATTCATTGGTGATGCGCTTGCAAAGGCGTTTCTTCAGTTTGATCAAAAAATGAGGGGCTACCTCACAGATCAAGCTGTAGTGGTAGCCCCTGAAAGTAGGACTTCTTCTCCTGTACGTGTTCCTCGCGACCCAGACACCTTGGAACATCCTGATGTGTCTGGCCTATTTCCTTGCGGAGAAGGTGCCGGCTTTGCCGGTGGTATA
>CAZKMC010000304.1:2782-3486 GCA_964553485.1 uncultured Comamonadaceae bacterium | reverse complement strand
GTTTCTGTACCTGAAGCTCAAGTCATAACTCAATTTGGCCATACTGAAAAGCTCTCCGAAGTTGCAAATCAAGTAGAACTCATTCAGGCATCTAAGATTAAATTCCGAAACCCTCAAACCAGTGCAGATGCACTGCAATCAACCGGAAAAGTGGCAGTACAAAAAAGCCAGCAAGGAGGAGGAAGCCCTGTTCTTAGAGGATTTGAAGCAAATAAAATCTTGCTTGTGGTTGATGGAGTGCGGATGAACAATGCCATTTATAGGAGTGGTCACCTTCAAAATTCCATCACAATTGACCCTTTTATCTTGGAACAAGTGGAGGTTGTATTTGGCCCTGGTTCTGTCACCTATGGAAGTGATGCATTAGGAGGAGTTGTTCACTTCAGAACTAAAACGCCACAACCAACTGGCAACCATACGCAAGAAGTTGATGCCAATATATTTGGCAGACTCTCCTCGGCCAATCAAGAAAAGAGTTTTCATGCGGATGTCTCAGTTAAAGGCAAGGACTATGGCTTTCTTACATCTGTTACCCATACACGTTTTGGAGATTTGCGCATGGGAACAGTAAGACCTCACAACAACCTAAATTGGGGAAAGGTGTTTTATTACGCTGACAGAGTGGAAGGGGTAGATGTAATGGTTGAAAACCCTAACCCTGATGTTCAAAAAGGTACTGGATATGAACAAGTTGATTTAGTTCA
>CAZKMC010000304.1:0-2772 GCA_964553485.1 uncultured Comamonadaceae bacterium | reverse complement strand
AGTTCATTTTTGACGTCCATAGAAAAGTGCAGCTTGACTTTAATCTTCAGTATAGCACGTCTTCATTGGTTCCCCGTTTTGATGTGCTATCAGAATACAGTGGAGACAATTTGAAGTGGGCCGAGTGGAATTATGGGCCACAAAACAGATTCATGAGTGCCCTGGGAGCAACAATTTCTTCAGGGGGCTCGCTTTTTAGAGAGGCTAGAGTGATTGCTGCTTTCCAAAGGATTGAAGAAGACAGATACAGCAGGAGGTTTGGGTCGAATGCCCGCAACCTTGAACAAGAGGATCTTTGGGTGTATAGCTTGAATTTAGATTTGATGAAGCAGTGGAGAAACGTGGCCAAGATCAATTATGGAATTGAGTTTACATACAACGATGTGCTATCTGAGGCTTTTGACAAAGACATTGAAACACGGGAGATTTCGCCGGCCATCACACGTTATCCTAACGGCGGCAGTCAGATGTCAACTCTAGGGGCTTACTTAGCTATGAAAAAGGAGCTAACCAAGGAACTGGTGCTAGATGCAGGTTTAAGGTATAGCAGAGCTAATCTAAGCGCTAATTTTAATCCAACGGGTTTTTATGAGTTGCCATTTGATCAAATTTACTTCAACAACGGGGCAGTTACTGGAAGCACCGCTTTGCTCTGGAAGCCAGATTCCACTTGGCAGGTCAACGCTACCCTAGCAACAGCTTACAGAATTCCAAATGTGGATGACTATGGCAAAGTGAGGGAAAAAGGAGGATTTGTGACGGTGCCAAACAATGAACTCAAGCCCGAATATGTATACAGCGGAGAACTTAAATTGAGCAAAACGCTTTTGAATGAAAAGCTAAGGCTCACTGGTGGAGGGTTTTATTCTTGGCTCAAAGATGCTATTGTAGTGAGAAATACCACTTTGGGCGATACCACCCACCTATTTATTGATGGCGATTACGCTCGAATCCAGACCAACGTTAATGCAGCGCAAGCCTTTATTACGGGAGGTTATTTTGAAGTAGCATTGCAGATTGCAAAACCTTTGACCTTAACCGGAGCCATGACCTATACCTACGGAAGAGATTTGAGTGGTGATGGACCCATGGCGCACATTCCACCACTTTTTGGAAGAGGGGGATTGCAATACCAGCATGAAAAGTTCCGAGGTGAGGTTTTCACTTTGTTCAATGCGAAAAAGTCCGTTGAAGATTATGCCCCGGGAGCAACGGACAATCCTGTTTCGGCCTTGGAGAATGGTAATCCAGCATGGTGGACCCTCAACATTGCTACTTCCTATTACATTAGCCAGACCTTAGAAGCACAACTTGGATTGGAGAATATTCTTGACCACCATTACCGCACCTTTGCAAGCGGATTATCTGCTCCAGGTAGAAATCTCATTCTTGGCCTTCGTGCTTCTTTCTGATTCGAAACTGTACCTTTGAGCCCAGCTGAATAAAAGATGAGATTTGCGGATATCATAGGTCAACAAGAGTTGAAGGAAAAGTTGGTGGGCATGGCCCGAAGGGACAGAGTTGCACATGCCACCATGTTTCTTGGTCCAGAGGGTGCTGGCTCTTTTGCTCTGGCCTTAGCTCTTGCCCAGTTTATTAGTTGCTCCAATCCAGAAGAAACAGATTCTTGTGGTGCTTGCCCAAGCTGCTTGAAATTCCGAACGTGCCAACATCCCGATCTTCATTTTTCATATCCCATCATCAATCCAGGGACAAGCATTAAAAAGACCTCTGAATTCTTCAACGCTCAATGGCGTGAGATGATTCTGAAATCGCCCTACTTCAATTTTCATGAATGGCGAAACTACATTAGGGCTGAGAATAAGCAGTTAGGCATCTTCGTAGATGAAGCCAACAGTATATTACACAAGTTGAGTTTGTCTTCTTATGAAGGAGGAAGCAGGTTTTTGATCATGTGGCTTCCCGAGCTCATGCGACCAGATACAGCAAATAAACTTTTGAAGATACTTGAGGAACCTGAACCGGGGACGCTCTTTATTCTAGTAAGCGAATCAACCGAGACTATTTTGCCTACTATTTTGAGTAGGACACAACTCGTGAAGGTGAACAAGATAAAAGACGCGCCAATGACCGCGGCCCTGGTTGAAAAGTTAAAGCTAGATGAGGAAGTTGCTCAAGATCTGACTCATTTTGTAGATGGAAACTTTGTAAAAGCGAGAGAACTGGCAGAAACCAATGATGAGAGTGCTCATTTCTTTGCAGCATTTGTTTCGTGGATGCGCGCTTGTTATTCGAGAGACGTTGTACAAATGGTAGTCCTAGCAGATGAGATTCACAGCAAAGGAAGAGAGGGGGCAAAAGAGTTTTTGGAGTACACACTCCATTTTGTGAGGCAATGTATTGTGCACAACTATGGCCAGGATGATCTGGCTAGGTTCACCGCACAAGAGGCCGCTTTTGCTCAGAAATTTTCTCCGTTTATCAATCACCTTAATGTGATTGAGATATCTCGTGAAGTGAATGAAGCGATAACAGACATTGCGGGAAATGTCTATCTCAAAACCGTATTAGTTGATCTTTCGCTAAAGATTCACAGACTGCTCCGAAGACAGGACTAATCAGGGATGAAATTATGTACCTTTGTTTTTAGCGAGTCTAAAAATGGACCGTCTTAATAGCGACCAAAATGGGATGTGAAAGTTGTTCAAACAACAGTTCCGGGTTGCCAAAAGGATGTCGGAACAACGGGGCTTGCGGAGTTCATGGATGTAATAAAATGGACGTTTTTGATTGGTTGGCAGGAATAGAACT
>CAZKMC010000303.1:0-3498 GCA_964553485.1 uncultured Comamonadaceae bacterium | reverse complement strand
TGATTCAGGTGATTCATTCGTAAAATGGATATTAACGCTGTCTCCTAGTTCAAACTCCAATAGAGGAGCCGGAAGTTTGATAAAAGCATCTCCAACATAACCATAGCCCCAGAGTCCAGTAGTTCCTCCGCCGTCTAAAAAGATAAAACCGTTCATTCTGGACATCAGTTCTACATCCACAGATTGTGCTCCTAAGTTTGAAAGCCCAGCAAGTAGGCATATATGTAGCAGCACGAATCTCATTCTGTAATATTTAGATGTGTGATCATTCCACCCGGATAAAACCCAACATTGGTAACTGAGATCAAGTTGTGATCATGAACAGGATAAACCCCGGTTTGGTTGGGAACCAATAGTAAAGTAAGGGCTTCGTTTTGTTTGACTGGAAGAGAGTCTTTTGACCAGCCAATCATATTTGGGATTCTTTTGGCCTCCAATATTTCAATGTGGTATCCATGAAAATGAAGGATATGATCCATGTTTCCGGAATTGACAATAGAAATGATAATCTCCTCTCCGACTGTCCCACTCACATATCCAAAAGGATCTTCAAGGGTTTCCGGAAAAAACAAGCCATTGATAAAAAACAATTCTGGTTTGTAATCAACTGGGATTTCCGAGATTTCTCCAAGACCAATTTGCGCGGTTAATTCATGTTCTAAATCGAAGAGGTTCCAGTAAAAACAAGAGTAATCCTGATAGCCAATTAGCAAATGTCCGGATGCACCAAGTAGCTTTCCTTCTGGACGATCTGAATAATAACGAAAGGTGCCGGCAGAATTTATTTGAAAAGTGAACTCAGCGCTAGATTGAGCTAGTATTAAATTGTCCACTTCCACTACACCTTCAATCGTGAAAGTATGGTCAACAGTGTCCAAATTGAAAACTGTTACCACAAGCTCCTCATCTACATCTCCTGTTAAGATGGCATTCTGCATGGACCATTCTTCTGTCCAATTGAATGCTGAACTGTGAATTAATTGCCCATTTACCGTAGCCGTATCGCGGTTCAAGTAAAGTGCATACTCGGCGGCAAAAAGAGAGTGCCATCCAAATAAAAACAGTGAACACACAATGATTTGCTTCAAAACACGATTCATGATTTATTTTCTGTTTTTGTCCAGCTATCCTTCAAAGTAACAGTTCTATTAAAAACGGGGGCTCCCGGCTGGCTGTACTTGGTGTCCACGCAGAAATAACCTAATCTCTGAAATTGAAAACGCTCTCCAGCCTCAGCATTCATTAGACTTGGCTCCAATTTACAACCATTAATAATTTTCAATGAATCTGGATTAAGGAAATCTTGGAATGCTTTGTCTTTGTGTCCGTCTGGAGCTGGATCTTCAAAAAGTCTATCATACTGCCTCACTTCACATTCAACTGCATGCGCAGCGCTCACCCAGTGCAAAGTTCCTTTGGCTTTGATGCCACTAGTGTCTGAACCGCTTTTGGAGTTTTCGAAATACTTAACATGAACCTCGGTTATATTGCCGTCCGAATCCTTGATATGATCCTCATATTCAATGATATACGCCGATTTTAGTCTAACCGTTTTTCCCGGAGCTAGTCTGAAAAATTTTCGATTGGCTTCCTCTTTAAAATCATCATGTTCGATGTACAACTCCCTTCCAAAAGGCAATTCTCGAGTGCCGGCAGATTCATCCTCTGGGTTATTCTCCGTTTCTAGCATTTCCGTTTTTCCCTCTGGATAGTTTGTAACCACCACTTTCAAAGGATCTAGAACGGCCATTACTCTTGGAGCGATTTTGTTCAAGTGATCCCTAACTGAGAATTCCAATAAGCTCACATCGATGACGTTGTTTCTTTTGGCAATTCCAACGCGGGTGCTGAAATCGACTATGGCTTCTGGCGTGAAACCTCTTCGGCGCATTCCAGAAATAGTAGGCATCCGTGGGTCATCCCATCCGTCTACTACCTTATCCTCTACAAGACTGAGCAGTCTTCTTTTGGACATGATCGTATAACTCAAATTGAGTCTAGCAAACTCAATTTGTCTGCTTGGAAATATTTCCAATTTCTCTAAGAACCAGTTGTACAAAGGACGATGTACTTCAAACTCGAGTGTACAAAGAGAATGTGTAATGTTTTCGATACTATCTGACTGTCCATGAGCGAAATCATACATCGGATAGATACACCAATCATTTCCTGTGCGGTGGTGATGCGCAAATTTGATGCGGTAGATCAATGGATCACGCATGTGCATATTGGCATGCCCCATTTCGACTTTCGCCCGCAGCACTTTAGTTCCTTCGGCATGCTTCCCTGCTTTCATTTCTTCAAAAAGGCCAAGATTTTCCTCAATGCCTCTCTCTCGAAAAGGACTGTTGGTTCCAGGCTCAGTGGGAGTTCCCTTCTGTTTGGCCATGTCTTCAGCAGATTGATCGTCTACATAGGCCAAGCCCTTTTTTATCAAGTCCACAGCAAAGCCATACAATTGATCAAAATAGTCCGACGTAAATAATGCGTCACCTTCCCATTCAAATCCTAACCATTTAATGTCTGCCATAATGGAATTGACATACTCGGTTTCTTCTTTTGTAGGATTGGTGTCGTCGAATCGCAAGTTGGTTTTTCCGCCGTATTTCTGGGCAATTCCAAAATTTAGGCAGATTGATTTTGCATGACCAATGTGTAGATAACCATTTGGTTCTGGTGGGAATCTTGTTAGTAGCTCTCCTCCGTGTTTTCCGCTCTTTTTATCTGCTTCAATGATCTCTTCAATGAAGTTCAACGACTTTTCCTTAATCTCGCTCATGAATCAAAAATAATTATGCAAAGTAACAAAGATTACACACTGCATAGCTTATTATTCGTTACTTAATAGTGAGGTTTTCATGATACATAATCTTGAAGTTTACGTTGCTAAATCACCTTAAATGAAGAATGTCAGTTTTATTGTATTCCTTGCAGTTCTGATTGGAGTTATGAGCTGTAAACATAAGATACCATCTTTTGACCCCTTGGAAGGTCCTCCTTCTGTATCCTTCACTTGCGATGAAGATTCTATCTATTTTCAAGAACAGATCCTGCCATTATTCCAGAGTTCGTGTGCTGTTCCAGATTGTCATGACGCCGCGTCTCATCAAGAAGACATTATTTTGGATAGTTACGCTAACATTATTAACACAGGAGAAATAGAGGCTGGAGATTTAGATGCGGGAAAAATTTATGAGAAGATTACGGAAAGTGATCCAGACGACATTATGCCTCCTCCTCCATACAACCCTCTTTCACAAGATGAAATTAATTTGATTGCTGATTGGATCAATCAAGGTGCTTGGAACAATAGCTGTCCAAGTGCTCTCTGTGACACGCTTGAAGTAACTTTCAGTGGTGATATTCAGGTTCTGGTAGGACAATTTTGCGAGGGTTGCCACTCAGGCGGAAGTCCACAAGCAGATTTATCGCTTACAAACTATGCTCAAATCAGCAGTATCGCTAATAGCGGTAGCTTTGTTTCTTCTTTAAAGGGAG
>CAZKMC010000302.1:0-3509 GCA_964553485.1 uncultured Comamonadaceae bacterium | reverse complement strand
AGTCCGCCTTTTTGATCCGACTCCTGGTTCAAGCCGGTGCCGATGTCCGAGTGGTTATGACTCCTAGTGCACATGACTTTATTGCTCCTTTGACTTTAGCAACATTGTCCAAGCATCAGGTTTATTCTGAATTTACTGAAGACAAGGATAAGGGTACTTGGTCAAACCATGTAGAATTAGGATTATGGGCTGACCTGTTTCTCATTGCTCCCGTAACGGCAAATACGATTAGCGCCATGGCCCAGGGTCAGGCCAATAATTTTCTACTGGCAACCTTTTTAAGTGCAAGATGCCCGGTGATGGTTGCCCCGGCAATGGATTTGGACATGTACACACATGCAAGCACTCAAGAGAATCTAAAAATCCTTCATTCAAGGAGCACACTGATACTTGAACCCCGAGAAGGAGAACTAGCAAGTGGTCTAACTGGAAAAGGTCGGATGGAAGAGCCTGAAGAAATTGTTGAGGCCGTTGAGGCTTTCTTTTTAAAGACTGCACCCCTGGCAGGAAAAAAAGCGCTGGTGAGTGCCGGCCCCACCTTCGAACCAATTGATGCTGTTCGATTTATCGGCAATTATAGCTCAGGAAAAATGGGTTATGCTATTGCGGAAGAGTTAGCAAACCAAGGGGCAGAAGTTACTTTAGTTTCTGGTCCAAGCTCACTGGTGATGGAGCATTCCGGAGTTCATACTGTCTCAGTTCAAACCGCTGCCCAAATGATGCAGGCCTGTGTTTCTGTTTTCCCAGAAGCAGACATTGCAGTTATGGCTGCAGCAGTTGCAGATTACAGGCCGGCTGAGGTCCAATCAAATAAAATCAAAAAGAAGGTTGCTGAGCTTACTTTGAAATTAGAACCTACTCAAGATATCCTTGCCCATCTCGGAACTCAAAAAACGGATAGACAAGTGTTAGTTGGATTTGCTCTAGAAACGGACAATGAAGAGTCCAATGCCAGAGAAAAACTCAGTAGTAAAAACCTTGACATGATTGTGCTGAATTCGTTAAATGATGATGGTGCTGGATTTGGACACGACACCAATAAGGTGAAGTTCATTGAAAGCAGCAATAAAATGGCTAGTTTTGAGTTGAAATCCAAGACAGAAGTGGCTAAAGACATCGTGAAAAAGATTATTGAATTATGCAAATGAGATTGCTAACCTGGTGTGGCTTATTGGTGATGGCATTGACCCTCTCCACTCGCGGTAGCGCACAAGAGCTGAATTGTGTTGTAAGTGTAATTGCACCCCAAATCAACAACATAGAACAAAGCCGTTTCGATAATCTTGAAAATGTAGTTGAAGAATTTCTGAATGGCCGAAAATGGACCAATGATAATTTTGAATTCGATGAGCGCATTGAGTGTAGCATTCAGATAACCATTAATGAAGCCCCATCTCAAACTAGTTTCAGAGGGAGCATTCAAATTCAAAGTAGCCGTCCTATATATGATTCCGACTACAAAACCCCAGTTTTTTTCGCCAACGATAATGAGTTCAATTTTGCATTTTTAGAGAATACACTTGTTCAGTTTTCCATCGATCAGCATCGAGATAATCTTTCTTCCGTGCTGGCGTACTATGCATATATGATGATTGGTATGGATTACGATTCTTTTCAGATGGAAGGAGGAACGGAGTTCTTTCTAAAAGGTCAAACCATTGTGGCAAATGCCCAAAATGCGGGAGAACCGGGATGGAAGGCGAGTCAGGGACAAAAAAATCGTTTCTGGTTAGTAGAAAACATTCTTTCTCAAACTTTCCGGCCATTGCGACAATGCATCTACAACTATCATCGACTTGGTTTTGACAAGCTGTATACTGATCTAGAAGGCTCACGCAAGTTAATTGCCGATTCAATTATCGAGTTACGGAACGTTCACAAAGTGCGACCCTCCTCCTACAACATTCAGCTTTTCTTTTTCGCCAAATCTGACGAGATTGTGAATCTGTTTCGACTAGCACCAGAAGCAGAAAAAGAAAGATTGTTACCAATTCTCAAGCAACTTGACCCTGGTAACATTCAGAAGTATGAGAACATGATGAGTTAAATGCCGCATATGCTGGCCCACCTTTCTATTCAAAATTACGCTCTAATTGAGCATCTTGATTTGGACCTTCGTCCAGGCCTAACTGCGCTTACTGGTGAGACAGGATCTGGAAAGTCTATTATACTAGGCGCTTTAGGACTTGTATTAGGTGAACGTGCAGAAAGTGGAATTCTCAGAAATCCTGAATTGAAATGTTTTGTGGAAGCCATTTTCCACTTGAGTGATGCACATATTCCATTTTTCGAAAAACACGACCTCGATTACGAGCCTCACTCCTATCTAAGAAGAGAAATTACACCAAATGGAAAGTCAAGAGCATTCATCAATGACACTCCAGTAAATCTTTCAGTTTTAAAAGAGCTTGGAGAAGCGCTTATTGACATCCATTCTCAGCAGGAGCAGCAACTATTAACTGACCGATCATTTCGTTTCGCAGTATTAGACGCTTATGCAGGAAACCAAGTATTATTGGTTAAGTACCAAGCTGTGTTTAATTCCTGGAAATCAAAACAACTTGAGCTAAAAGAACTGACTGAAAAGGAAGCTTCAAGTAAGTTGGATGAAGATTATTTCCAGTTTCAATTTCAAGAGTTAGAATCTGCTCGTCTTGATGAAACGGATCAAACAACTTTAGAAGGCCAGCTCAAAGCACTTGAACACGCTGACCAAATTCAAGCTAAGTTGGCAGAGACGGAACATGCACTTGATAATCTCGAACAGTCAATTCCCAGCCTGATCAAACAACTTGCTCAGAAATTGAAGGCGCAAACTGAGTGGCATTCAATGAGCGGAATCCTTGCGAACCGCTTGGACAGTACAGCTATTGAACTTCAGGATATTCTGAATGAATGTGAATCTGCCAGAGAAGAGATCGTTGGAGATCCAGAAAGACAGGAGTCAATAGCCTTGCAGCTGGATGAGCTGTATCGCTTGCAGCAAAAACATCGCGTTCAAACCGTGGGCGAACTCAAAGAGTTGAAAGAAGAGCTATCATCCAAACTTGAAGGCTTATCCAGCATGGAAGACCAGATTCACACACTTGAGTCTGAGATAAAATTATTGGAAAAGGAGCTTAATTCCATTGGCGACGAGCTTTCTGATAAACGAAGCAAAAGCTCGAAAAAGCTCGAGGGCGAACTCTCTCTTAAATTGCAAAAAATGTCGTTGCCACATGCTTCAATCAGATTTGAAGTCATACCCTCTGCTGAATTGCATTTAGAAGGCAAGGATAAAATTCGACTGTTGTTCAAGGCAAATAAAGGGGGAGAAGAAAAAGACATTGCCAAAGTGGCATCTGGTGGAGAGCGCTCAAGAGTCATGCTGGCACTTAAAGCCACCCTTGCTTCCAAATACCTGATTCCTACTCTTATTTTGGACGAAATTGATGCCGGGGTCAGTGGAGAAGTTGCATTGAAAATGGCCGAGATAATGAAAGAGATGTCTGGGTCCGTGCAATTGATCA
>CAZKMC010000301.1:0-3532 GCA_964553485.1 uncultured Comamonadaceae bacterium | reverse complement strand
AGGGAGCGCTAAAAGAAGAAATTTTTCGGGTTACAAAAGTGCTGAAAGACGGAGGAGTGATTTTGTATCCTACAGATACCATTTGGGGAATTGGTTGTGACGCCCGAAATGAAGCTGCCGTTCAACGCATCTATCAATTAAAGAACAGGGCTGAAGAAAAGTCCATGTTGATACTGGTTGACAACGAAAACAGACTGAATCGCTATGTTAAGTCAATTCCAGAAGCAGCATGGGATCTGATAGAATATTCAGACAAACCTCTCACCATTGTCTTTGATGGTGCAATGGGAGTGTCGCCTTCCATTATTTCTGTGGATGGAAGTTTAGGAGTGCGTGTAGTGAAGGAAGGATTTTGTCATCGAATGCTACATCGTTTTGGACATGCGGTTGTCAGCACCTCAGCCAATATCAGTGGGGAACCTTCGCCAACATCATTTGGACAAATAAGTGCTCAAATCAAAGCAAGTGTTGACTATGTGGTGGGAGAAAGTTTCTCTCCTCGGGCTGGCAAGCCCTCCACAATAATCAAACTTACTAGCGACAGTAAAATCACTATTCTGAGAGAATAATGTGCTTAATTGGGCATGTGTACAGGTTGCTGGGCCATCTTCCAGGCGCCCATACCTCCAGTTAGATTGTACACTTCTTTGAAACCCATTTTATGCATGTCTTCCATGGCCTTGGAACTTCTTCCGCCTGCAGCGCAATACACGTATACCGGTTGATTCCGATCCAATTCATCTAGTTGCTGAAGAAAATCTGGTGCGTAATAGTTGATAGAAATTGCTGCCTGAATCATACCATCATTCCACTCTTCCGGTGTACGAACATCTACAATTTGTCCCTGCTTATCATGAATCATTGAAGCAAAAGTCGCCACATCGATATCCTTTGCAATGGTTGTTTGAGCTTTGGGGGCATCGATTTGTTTGTTGACTGCGGGGACATCTGAATTGGAAGCGGGATTTTGGCAGGAAACTACCGCCACTCCAGCGATAAACATAGCAAGGAGATTTTTCATCTTATGATCAAGTTTGAATTTGGCACAAGTTACATTTCATTCAAAGAAGTGAGTGTGAAGTTTGTTACACAAGTTGAAGTTTTAAAAATAACGACATCCAAACTGAATTCATTGGGGTTAGAATTGCGTTAAATCCTACTTTTGCACACAATGAATTTGAAATCCCATTTAACTCACCCTGTATTCCTCAAAGTTTCGAAAGAAGCAGGTAAAAGAGGACTACGCGCATTTGCGATAGGCGGATTTGTGCGTGATGCTATCATGGGAAGGGATTGCAAGGACATAGATATTGTGACCGAGGGAAGTGGAATTACCTTGGCTAGACTGGTGGCTAACTCCATGCGCATTGGTCATGTAACCACCTACAAGAACTTTGGAACTGCCATGTTCAAGTCTGGTGACTCAGAGATAGAATTTGTTGGAGCCCGGAAAGAGTCATATAGAGCCAATAGCCGGAAACCCATTGTGGAAGATGGCACGCTTACTGAGGATCAAAACAGAAGAGATTTCACCATAAATGCACTCGCAATAAGTCTCAATGATGAAGATTATGGCGAGGTGGTTGATCCATTTGAGGGAATCAAAGACATCGAGAAAGGGATTTTAAGAACTCCTTTGGATCCCGATATCACGTATTCTGATGACCCCCTTCGAATGTTCAGAGCCATTCGATTTGCGACTCAGTTAGATTTCACCATTGAAAAAAAGAGTTTGGATGCAATATCTAAAAATGCATCTCGACTCAAAATTGTGAGCAGAGAGCGTATTGCAGATGAACTAAATAAAATTGTGGCTGCCCCTACACCGTCTATTGGTTTTAAACTACTTATGGATACCGAACTTTTACATCAATTTTTTCCAGAGATGGTAGCACTGAGGGGAGTTGAAATCAAAAATGGAGTTGGACACAAGGACAATTTCTACCACACCTTGGAAGTATTGGACAATGTGGCCAAAGAGTCGGATAATCTCTGGTTGAGGTGGGCGGCAATCATGCATGACATTGCCAAACCTCCCACCAAGAAATTTATTCCAGAACTAGGCTGGACCTTCCATGGCCATGAAGACAAAGGAGCGCGCTTGGTTCCGAAACTATTCAAACGTCTAAAATTGCCACTCGACCAGAAAATGAAGTTCGTTCAGAAGCTCGTTTTGTTGCATTTGCGGCCCATTGCGTTGACCAAAGAGGAAATATCAGACAGTGCAATCAGAAGGTTATTGTTTGAAGCTGGAGACGACATTGACGATCTGATGATTTTGTGTCGGGCAGACATCACCTCAAAAAATGAGGCGAAGGTCAAACGGTATCTTAGGAATTACGACAAGGTTGTAAAGAAACTACTTCAAGTAGAAAAGAAAGATCATGTGAGAAATTTCCAACCTCCAGTGAGTGGGGAGATCATAATGGAGACCTTCGATATTCCACCTTCAAAGGATGTTGGTGACCTAAAAAACGCCATCAAAGAAGCAATTTTAGAAGGGGAAATCAAGAATGATTATGAAGAAGCTTTTGACTTTATGATGAAGCTAGCTGGAGAAATGGGGTTAAAAAAGACTACTTCTTAACTTATTGTATCACAATCCTTTGGGCACCACCACTTGAATCTTTTATAAAGTAAATGCCGGGAGCGTAACCCGACAAATCCAAGGTGTTATTTCCTGTGGTTATAGCAGTGAACATACATTCATTTCCAAGCATATCAAACACCTTAATAGTGGTCGCTTTTTCCGCCACTAGGTTAAGGATGTCCGTTGTAGGATTAGGAAACACTTTGAGCTTTCTGGGGGCAGGGTTGAAACTGGAAACGTAGTCTGGAATACCCAAGTTAAAAAGACTGATTTCGTTGACTCCAACTTGCTGGTTTGACAACATCGAGTGATAAAGAACTTTGATGTTTTCTTCAAGAGATTCATCTGGATATAGAAAAACCGTATAGCGCTCTCCTGGATAGACCTCTAAAGTATCAGATTCAAAGGGTTCTGGCACCGGTCGGCCATCAGACATCCACACCTTGGCATTGCTTCCCGCTGGGAAAACAAAAGAAGTTTTGGAATAGGCCATGCTGCCAAGTCTTAGTGCAATGGTGTCTCCAACGTAAGCGGTAATGGTTTCGTCTACACTCCCTTCAAGGGTAGCTCCTGATTTCCCATTGATCATGAAATAATCTGGGTAGATCTCATGAAAGGGAAAAGCATCTGTGGGCGCATCATTCGTTTCGACTTCTAAATCAGAAGAAAGGAAATGGTACACGTTGGTATAACCTGGTCCTCCTTCAAAGATGTGTCCATCAGGACCATTTACACTAATCATCCCATACATCCCCATTGTTAAGTGGATGGTAGTGGTTACATGACAATGGTAGAGGAATGTCCCGGGATTATCCGCATTGAATGAGTATGTAACGGTTTCATCAGGAACCACATAAAAAGAGGTAGAGGGAACACCATCATTAACCTGATCCACATCAAGTCCATGTAAGTGGATGGTATGTGATTCAGGTGATTCATTCG